>NZ_LOPV01000048.1 GCF_001469865.1 Haloferax profundi | reverse complement strand
GGCGGGCCGCCTCGGCGACGGCAGCGAGTGCTCTGGCGAGTCCTCTGACCGCATTTTCCGAGCCAGTGCTGTCGTCCTGGTCGTTCCCGCTCGGGGTCCCGGCCCGGTCGGCGACTGCGTCTACGTGGGCCTGTGTCTCCTCTGCGATATCGGCGAGGAACGTCGCCAGCGACGCTTTCCCAGTGTTTGGTCGGTCGATTCGGATACCGGAGTCCGTGGGCGAGTCGGCAGTCGGGTCGGGATTGACGCGGAATGCCCCGACTTCGTCCTCCGTGTCGCGGACTTCCACCGTGTAGGCACCGCCGCGGTGGACGTAGACGGCGTCCGGGCCGGTCACCGGGGCGTCGTACAACCGGCCAGCGAAGTCGTCTTCGACCCCGAGGTCGGTGAGGTCGCTGTCCGCCCCGTCGGTGTCGACTTCCAGTTTCGTCGCCGATTCGCGAGCGACGAGTGGTATCTCGCCGTCGACGCCGGCAGCGACGGGGGCATCTCCCGCGTCGCCGCCGTCGGGCACCGAAACCTGTTCGCTGTGCGGTGCGAGACCGGCCCCGTTGACCGTGATTCGGTGGTCGCCCGCAGGGACGTCCTGAACCACGCCGATGCCACCGAACGTCGGTACCGCCTCTGGGTCGCTCTCCAGCAAGACAACCGACTCGATGGTCGATTCTTGCGTGGTCAACCCTTCGCCGTCCGGTGCATCGTCAGCCATGACGGCCTCTGTGACCTGGACGAAGAGCGTGTTGACGGTGGATGGTTCGCTGATGACGTCGTACCGCTCGGCCAACGCGAGTCGGTGGTTCGGTTCGGAGATGTCCGCCGCCGGGTTCTCGTATCGAGGTTGCGACCACGGCGCGCCCGTGGTCGTGATGTGACTCGCGATGGCGTCTTCGGCGAACTGCGGCACGGCGAACTCGAAACTCAGTTGCGGCCCGGTGAAGTCGGCGATGTGTTCGACGTCACCCGCCAGGACGAGTTCGTACGTCACGTCGGCGTCCGTGTCTCTCTCCCCGTGGTCGAACACCAGTCCAGTGGCTCGCTTCGGCAGGTTGGTCGGTGGGGACGACAGTGCGTCGAACGACCGGACGGTCAACGCGTCGTCCACGAGGTCCGCACGTTCGACAGACGGGAGTCTGTCGTCGTCGTACAGCGGGACGCCGTCTAACTCGGGGACGACGTACGGGAGTCCCGCGCCCTCGTCGCGCGGGAGGCCGTAGGCGATTGGAATCTCTGCGATGTCCTCGATGCGTTCGATGGAACTGTTGGTGATGTCGGCGAAGGTTCCGTCGGACGGGAATCGCTGGAATCGGTCGGGACTGTCGTTGACCGACAGCGCACTCGAATGCGACCCTAACTCCGAGAGGATGCGCGGTACTCGTTCGGGGTCCGGGTCGAGGAACTCGTTGTTCGGCACCCTCCGAGAGTGCGAACTGGCGACGAACAGTTGTGGGACGGCGTCTGCGACGTCGCGTCCGTCTCCCTCACCCGTGTCCACGAAGACGTGGAACACCTCCCAGTCGTGCCAGTGGAAGTTCGTCGTGAACTGGTCGAACGCCGAGTAGAACCAGTACTGGACCACCGCGAGCGGGGAGTTCTCGTACTGGACGACGTTGTAGAACACCGTCGGGTCGGGGGCCACGTCGCCCGTCTCGTTCTTCCGTGCGTGGTACCCGTCGAAGGCGTCGAACCCGTCGACGATGGTCTCTCCATCTCGGTCGCTCGCGTACCGCCTCGGGTCCGTCGGGAACCACTGTTCGTACTCGTCGAAGTACAGTGTCGGTGCGAATCGAATCGCGAGTTCGCGGGCGAAGTCGTCTTCGATGGTGGTCGTGGCGTCGTCACTGTCGTCGTCACCGCCGCTCGAACACCCAGCAATCGACCCGAGTCCAGCGGTTGCGAGTGCACCGAGGACAGTCCGCCGGCGAACGCTCGACCGGTCCGTCATCGCATCACCATCGGCCGACGTTCGTACCGAGTGGCCGCCTGTCGGCACCGTAGCGCGTGTGAGTCGTGACGCGAGGAGGGCATACCATACGAGGTTCACCCGAGGGCGACACATAACGTTTGTGCCACTCGGTCAGACCGCTTATTCCACGACAGAGACACGGTGTGCGCCACTTCAGCCATCGCAGTGCCAGCGTGTCAACCCGGCGCCCTGCGTCGCGTAGAGCGGGTGTTGTGGCGACCCGTCTCGATTTTCGTGGATGGCAAAGAAGTCGACGTCCAGCATCGCCGTGACGTCGTCGGGGCGACCGAACTTCTGGCCGATGCCGCCCCACGCGGCGACGACTGTCTCTGCTTCGGCACAGAGCGCGTGGAGGAAGCGGTCGTTCTCGGGACCGATTGGGTCGTCGTCCTCGGACAACGTCTCGTGGTGTGGCGTGCGCCGAGCGAACAGATTCCCGACCACGAACCCCCCATAGCCGTTTGCCTGTGCAATCGACGTGCATCTGTCGAGCGTCCTGTCGTTTTTCGTGCCGCGGCCAACGCTCGGGTTACACATGATGTACGTCAGCGTCGGCTTGTCTGGGTCCCACACTCGCCACAGGAGGTAGCGATAGGCTTCGTCGTCGCTGAGGACGGCACCTGCCTCGGTGTAGCCGTCGATGTCTCCTCGTTCGACGACGATATCGTCTACATCTCGTGGGTCGAACCCCCACGCGTCGAGGAACATTGGTGGGGAACGTTAGTTGGGAGAGTGAAAATAGATGGTCTCAGTAAAGGGTCAATTTCCGATGTGGCTCAGATTCGAACTTCCCTCGCTATCGCTCGGGCGTTCGAATCTTCGGTCGCCCATACAGCCACTTTAGCAGAACTCGCACACGCTACGCGGTGCTCGTTGGCGTTGAAAGGGGTAGAAATGGGCCGGCTCAGATTCGAACTGAGGTTACGGCCACCCGAAGGCCGAAGGATACCAAGCTACCCCACCGGCCCGCATTCTCACGCAAGCCACGGCTGGCTTTAACAGTTATGATTAGGCGCAACCGTCAGACGGAATGACACACCGCGTACCCCGCCTCAGTACTGCGAATAGCCCTCGGTGTCGAGGTAGTTGTGCGCCACCGTAATCGAGTGGTCGGCGTGGAGAACTTCCGGGCCGAGTCGAACCCGCTGGTCAGACACGTCGGCCAGCAACTCGGCTTCCTCGTCGGTGAAGTCGTTGTGGTCAGAGAGGACGAACAATGGATTCTCGGGCGGTTCCACGTCGACCACCGGGTCGCCGTCTTCGTGGAGTTCGACGACAGTCGAATCGCGGGCCGCCTCTTCGAGTGTCGCTTCGAACCCCATCCGTCGGATAGAGACACCCGGTGACGACTCGGCAGGCATGTGGCCGATAGCCTCGTCGCGTTTCTCCAGTGCCTTCCGAACGAGTGCGGCAGTCGAACGCTCGTCGGGGTTGAGTCGGCGAAGCTCCGACCCTTCGAATCGGACGGTGTACTCGTCGCCGAGGACGAGGTGGACACGCACGTCCTCACGAATCGCGTGCGAGAGGAAGAACGCAGAGTTGACACAGCGGCAGAGCACGTCGAGACGGCCGGCACCGCCGGCGATGTCGTCGAGCGTGAAGTCGGGTGTCGTCGGCACGTCGTGGCCGAGGACGATGAATTGGCGCATAGGTGCGACTCGGCCGGAAAGCCTCTTAGCCCTGTTCACTCGCGGGCAGGAGGCGCAGGAACGCCGATTACCCCCACCGCGCACGTCATGTCCGCTCGATGCTTACCTCAGGTAAGTGAGCCACCAATCCGGGCGCGACCCGATGGTCCGCCTGTTCGCCGAATACGGTCGGAAGAACCTCCCGTTCTTCGTCGTCGGGTTACTCGCGAGCGTGCTCAATCGACTCGTCGGAATCGTGCCGGCACTCGTCCTCGGAGTGGCTATCGACGCCGTGTTCTTCCAGAACACCGCCTACGCACTGCCGCTCGTACCGCAGTCGTGGATTCCGGAGACGGTTACGGGACAGTTCTGGCTGAGTTTCTGGCTCGTCATCGTCGCGTTCGTCGCCGGTGTCGGCCTCTCGTGGGTACAAGGACTCGGCCTCGCCGTCTACTCGAATCGCGTCCAGCACGCCGTCCGCGTGGACACTTACGACGTGCTCCAGCGCCTCGACATGACCTTCTTCGACGACAAGCAGACGGGCCAAGTGCTCTCTATCCTCGACAGCGACGTCCGAAACTTGCGGACGTTTCTGGACAGTACGCTCTCCGGCGGCCTGCAACTCGTCGTCTCCGTCGTCGGTATCGCAGGCGTCCTGTTCTACCTGAACGCGCAACTCGCCGTGGTCACCCTCGTGGCCGTCCCACTCCTCGCCGTCTTCACCGTCTGGTTCATGCGGACTATCCGTCCGATGTACCGCGCCCTCCGCGAGAGCGTCGGCGCACTCAACACGCGCATCGAGAACAACGTCGCCGGGATGGAGGTCATCAAAGCCTCGACCACCGAGGAGTACGAGACGGCCCGCGTCGCCGACGCGTCGATGGACTACTACACGCGAGCGCTCGCCGTCGTCCGACTCGACTACCTCTACCAACCGACGATGGAACTCCTCGCGGGCGTCGCCTTCGCGGCCACGTTCGCCATCGGTGGACTCTGGCTCATCCTCGGCCCGCCGTGGCCCTTCACGGGGCAACTCCTCGTCGGCGAGTTCGTCACCTTCCTGTTCATGACGCAGCGGTTCATCGACCCACTCTCCGGTGCTGGACGCATCGTCAACGCCTACGAGAACGCCCGCGCCTCGGGCGAGCGAATCTTCGGCCTGACCGACCGCGACGTGACGGTGCGAGACTCCTCCGAGACGGTGGCCCTCGGTACCGTCGCGGGTCGCATCGAGTTCGACCACGTGTCGTTCGCGTACGCCACTGGGCGAGAGGTGCTCCACGACGTCTCGTTCGCCGCCGCCCCCGGTGAGACGGTTGCACTCGTCGGTCCGACGGGGGCGGGGAAATCGACCGCCGCGAAACTCCTCTTGCGTCTCTACGACACCACTGGCGGGTCGGTCCGTGTCGACGGCCACGACGTGCGCGACGTGTCGATACAGCGTCTCCGTGAAGCCATGGGGTACGTGAGTCAGGACGTGTATCTCTTCGACGGAACGGTCCGCGAGAACCTGCTGTACGGCGCGTTCGAGGCGACGGAAGCAGAGATGGTCGCGGCCGCGACGGCCGCCGAAGCACACGACTTCGTCTCGCACTTACCCGACGGCTACGACACCCGCATCGGCGAACGCGGCGTGAAACTCTCGGGTGGGCAACGCCAGCGACTCTCCATCGCCCGCGCGATGCTTCAGAACCCACGGATACTCGTCCTCGACGAGGCGACGAGCGCCGTCGATACCGAGACAGAACTCCTCATCCAGCGCGCGCTCGACCGATTGACCGAGGGTCGAACGACACTCGTCATCGCACATCGTCTCTCGACGATTCGACACGCAGACACCATCGTCGTCCTCGACGAGGGGCGCGTCGTCGAATCCGGCACGCACGACGAACTCGTCGCGGAGGGTGGTCTGTACGCGACGCTCTGGAGCGTGCAAGCTGGCGACACTTCCGACATCTCGGCGGACGTCCTCGACCGACTGGTCGACCGGGTTCGGGTGGCCGATATCGTGGACGAAGTGTCCGCAGACGGCGGCGAGGAGTGACCGGCCGGCGAGCGTGACCAGCGGCGAAGAGTGACCGAGGAGCCCACGTGATTGCTGAGCGGCCGAGTTACCGCGACTGAACGAAGCGGTTCAATACCCGGCTACCTGCCCGTCTTTCCGTGGTTCGGTCGCTCCCGAGAGCGTACCGTCCTCCCAGCGAGCGAACTGGGCACCGCCGAACATCGACGCCGGGAGGACCCGAACGTCGTGGCCCTTCCGAGCCAACTTCGCACCGACGCTGCCGGCGAGTCTGTCTTCGACTGCGAGCATCCCATCTTCGCGATATCGCCACCGAGGTGCGTCGAGGGCGGCCTGCGCCGGAAGGCCGTGGTCTACGATATTCGAGACGACCTGCACGTGCCCTTGCGGTTGCATGTATCCACCCATCACGCCGAAGGCCGCCCAGTCGTCCGCGCCGAACTCGATGAGGCCCGGGACGAGCGTGTGGAACGGGCGTTTCCCGGGTTCCAACCGATTCGGGTGGTCGTCGTCCAACGAGAACGAGGCACCACGGTTCTGCAGGGCGATGCCGGTGTCGCCGGCGACGAGGCCGGACCCAAACCCGGCGAACCGCGAGTTGATGAACGAGACGACGTTGCCGGCGGCGTCGGCGACACAACAGAGGACGGTATCGGCGTCTTCAGCGTGTGCGTCGGCGACGCCGAACGTCACCTCGTGGTTCGCCTCGTCACCGATTTCTTCGGCCCGTTTCGCCGCCCACTCGCGACTGGCCAGCGGTGGAATCTCCTCGTATTCGGGGTCAGTGATGTATCGGTGGCCATCGTGGAACGCGACTTTCATCGACTCGGCGAGCGCGTGGACCGACTCGGCGGACCCGAACGGGTGGTCGCCGGCGTCGATTTCGGTGGCGACGTTCAGGGCTTCGAGTGCGACGAGGCCCTGGTTGTTCGGTGGGAGTTCGTACACTTCTACCCCGCCGTAGGTCGTGGAAACGGGGTCGACGAACTCCGGGTCGAACGCGGCCAAGTCGTCGGTGGTGAGAAATCCGCCGTTGGATTGGACTTCGTCGGCGATGGCCGCCGCGATGTCACCCTCGTAGACGACGTCCGCACCCTCCTCAGCGACCCGTTCGAGCGTCCGGCCCAACTTCGGGAGCGTAACCATCTGCCCGACTGTCGGCGCAGAACCGTCGAAGAGGTACGCTTCGCGTGCGTGGTCGGACTCGAACAGGACTTCGCCGTGTTGCCACTGCGCCGCGACGACTTCCGTGACGGGATAGCCCTCGTTCGCGTAGCGAATCGCCGGTTGGAGTGCCGTTTCGAGCGACCCTGCACCGAAGCGGTCGAGCGTCGCCTCCCACCCGCGAGCAGTCCCGGGGACCGTGACTGTGTGTGCACCCGTCTCCGGCATCTCCACCTCGTAGAGGGGCACGCCCTCCTCGGCGGCGACCGCCTTGCGAACCCGGTCACGCGTCGCGTCCGCGGGTGCGCCGCCACAACTGCGCATCGCGCCCACCTCACCGTCGGCAGTTCGGTAGCACGCGAACACGTCGCCACCCAGTCCCGTCGACGTGGGTTCGACGACGTTCAACGCGGCGGCCGTCGCGACAGCGGCGTCGAACGCGTTCCCTCCGTTCGAGAGAATCTCCACGCCCGCCTGTGCGGCCAGTGGTTGACTCGTCGCGACGACGCCGTTCGGTGCGTAGACGGTCGACCGCCGGGAGGTGAAACGGTCGAGGTCGGGAGTGGGGTCGGCCATGTCGTGTGCTTCGCACACACGTCGCATAGCTGTTCGGCTCTCGGAAGTCGGGGGATGGCGACCAGTTGGTGAAGAAAAGAACGGGCCTCTTGCAATTCTCTGTCGCTGCTACCTCGTCGGGGCTGTGCTGAATACAGGGCGTGAATCGGCCGGGACTCGGGCCGTCTGCGTTGGGAGAGACAGCGGTCAGGTATCTAATTCGGGGTCGTACTCGTCGTCGCTGACGTGTTCTAACCAGTTGACGACGTCCCCGTCACGCTCCTCTTGAATAGCGATGTGCGTCATCGCTTTGTCCGGCGTCGCACCATGCCAGTGTTTCTCCCCCGGCGGGAACCAGACCACGTCACCCGCGCGAATCCGCTTGCGTTCTCCGCCTTCTCGTTGCACCAGCCCACAGCCGCTCGTTACAATCAGTCGCTGGCCGAGCGGATGGGTATGCCACGCGGTGCGAGCCCCCGGTTCGAACGTGACGCTCGCCGCCGCTGCGCGGGCGTCGCCTTGCGGGTCGAATAGCGGGTCGATTCGGGCGTCCCCCGTGAAGTACTCGTCTGGGCCTTCGATAGAGGCTTGCGAACAGCCGTTGGTGATATCCATAGATGTTCCCGCTTTTCAGTTAGATGACGTGTGACTTTGGTGCTGTGCTATCAGGAAAGGGTGTTTATGAGTGAATCTGTGCCGAGTCACGTAGGGTGCAGTTGTTGCTTGCTCGCCAGCGGGGACTGGATGAGAGCAGTTCACCCCGAAGTTACGGCTGGACTTGGTCGAGTGGTCGAATCAACACTTCGTTGATATCGACACGCGGGGGTTGCGTCACGACGAACGTAATCGTCCGAGCGATGTCTTCCGGTGCGAGCGCATCCATCGACCCGACGAGATTTTTCACGTTCGACTGGAGTTCGTCGTCCGGGATGTGGTCGAGCAGTTCGGTGTCGACTGCCCCCGGCTCGATGGTGGCGACGTGAATCCCCTCCTCGGCAACGTCGAGTCGGAGCGAGTCACTGAACATCTTGACGCCCGCTTTCGCTGCGTTGTAGTGCGAACTGTTCGGCTGGAGGAAGCGACCGACGACGGACGAGACGTTGACGATGTACCCACTCCCTTGCTCCAGCATCGTGGGAACGACAGCGTGGGTGAGGGTGATGAGTCCGGTGAGGTTCACATCGACCGTCGTCTGAAGTGTTTCGCGGTCAGCGTCCGCGATGTGTGCGAGCGGCATGAGGCCTGCGTTGTTCACGAGAATGTCGATACGGCCGTACTCGTCGAGCGTCGTCTCGACCAAGTTGTCGATATCCTCGTCGTTCGTCACGTCTGTCGCAACGACGAGCGCGTCGCCGTCATTGCTCTCGATTCGGGCCGCGAGTTCCTCGAGTTCGTCTTCGCGTCGGGCGGCGAGGACGACACTCGCCCCTCGTGATGCGAGTGACTCGGCGGTCGCACTGCCGATTCCAGAAGACGCGCCGGTGACGATTGCGACCTGTCCGTCCAGTTCCGATCCGAAATGTGCTGACATCAGCTACAACGAGGGCGAGGGAGGACTTTGGCTCGATGCTATCTGGAAAGTGTGTTTATATGCGGTTGTGTCCCGAGCGCCGAGGTGAGGAGTTGCCGCTCGCCACGGCGGAGGAGACTCGACAGCGACGGTTGCGAGATGCCGAGTTCCGCAGCGAGTTCGTCGGCTGTGACCTGCCGCGGACTCTCGTAGTACCCCCGAGAGATAGCGAGAGAAAGGGCTTCTCGTTGCCGGTCGGTCAGTCCATCTTGTGATGAACTGACGGAGTGAGCGGATTCGGAGGACATGGAGATAAGGTCGAGAGAGATACCGTGGTTCTCACAGCTCTGCCGGAACGCGTTGAAGTTCTCGTAGTCTTTGAAGACCTTCGTCTCGTGCCACCCCTCGTCGGTGACGATGGTCGGTCTCAATTCTGCCCCTTCGAAGTCGGGAGCGAATGCCTGCGATACGGACTCCTCTAGCTCGACAGTGAGCTTGTAGACTATCTTATCAGGCGTTTCTCCAACTAAATCCACCTCCAAGACTTCGTCGAGGGCCAATAGAGCGTCCTCCGAGATACTGTCGTCGCGGTCGAACTGAACGGAGAATATCTGCACGTCTGGCTGTAGACAGAGCGCATGTGTGCTCTGTATTTCGCTGGGTTGGAGTGTGTTGGCGATGCTGACGAGAGGGAGCGAGGACGACCGGAGGACAAACTCCGTCGTGATGGTCATGGCATACGAATTCACGCTGTCTGGATAATTAACGTCCTAGGTCAGCTCAGGTCGGATATCACAACCACGTGGGAGTTCGGCCATCGGTTGCAGCAGGCGAATCCGCTCACATTCTGCGAGTTTTGACAGAGCGAAAAGAACAGACGAGCGTCAGCCGTCCAAACGCGCCGCAGTCAGTCGGTCAAGCCGTACCCGCGCCGGAAGAGTACGATGTTGACGGCGACGACGACGAACGTGAGCGCTGAGAGGACGCCGAGCGAGAGGTTCGGGTCGACTTCGGTGACGCCGAGGAACCCGTAGCGGACGCCGTTGACCATGTATATCATCGGGTTGAGGAGCGACGCCTGTCGGAACACCTCCGGAATCTCGTTGAGCGAGTAGAAGACGCCGCCGAAGAAGACGAGGGGGCGGAGGATGAACTGGTTCATCATCGTCAGGTCGTCGAAGTCGTCGGCCCAGAGACCACCGACGACGCCGAATCCGGCGAACAGGAGCGTGATGACGAGCATGAACGCCACGAGGTAGAACGGTCGGGCGACGCCGACAGTCGTGAAGAACGCGCCGATGAGTGCGACGAGTGCGCCGACGAGGATGCCGCGAGTCGCACTGGAGAGGACGTACGCGCCGACCATCGAAGTATACGACAACGGCGAGGTGAGTGCTTCTTCGATGTAGCGGTTCCAGCGACCGTGGAAGATGGAAAAGGAGGCGTTCTCGAAGGCGTTCGAGACGGCCCCGAGGACGATGAGACCGGGGAGGATGAAGAGGATGTAGCGGACGCCCGCAATCTGGTCGATACGCTCACCGAGGATGACGCCGAACACCGAGAAGTACAGCACGTTCGTGATGAACGGCGGGACGAACGTGTTCCGGGGACGGCGGACGAATCGGAGGACTTCGCGCCGGAGGAGTGCGTAGAACCCGGTCACGTCGAGAGTCATTGTTCTACCTCCATCGTCGCACGGCCCTGTCCCTGTCTGGTCATCTCGACGAACACCTCTTCGAGCGAGGTGCGCGAGATTTCGAGGTCCACGATTTCGTGGCCGGCATCGTCGAGTGCCTGCACCACGTCGGGGGCGACGAGTCCACCTTGATGCGCGGTGACGACGAGGCGAGTGCCATCGAGTTCGACGGACTCCACCCGGTCGTCTTCGGCCTCGAAGTCGGGAACTGCCGTCGGGTTGTCGCGCAGTTGGACGACGATGTCGTCGGTGCCGCGGTCCATCAACTCCTCGGGACTCGCCACTTCGATGACGCGCCCGGAGTCGAGGATGGCGACTTCGTCACAGAGTCGCTCTGCTTCTTCGATGTAGTGGGTCGTGAGGAGGATGGTCGTCCCCTGGTCGTTCAGGTCGACGATGGTCTCCCACAGTTCGTGTCGGAGTTGTACGTCGACGCCGGCGGTCGGTTCGTCGAGGATGAGCAGGTCGGGGTCGGTGATGAGCGCACGTGCGAGCATGAAGCGGCGTTTCATCCCGCCCGAGAGCCAGTCGAATCGGGTGTCGCGCTTGTCGTAGATGCCGACGCGTTTGAGGACTTCGTCGGCCCGTTCGCGTGCGTCGTCCTGTGGAATCCCGTGATACCCGGCTTTGTGTTCCAGCACTTCGCGGATGGGGAAGAAGCGGTCGACGTTGAACTCCTGTGGGGCGAGGCCGATTCGGTCGCGGGCCTCTCGGTAGTCGGCCTCCACGTCGTACCCGAACACACTGGCCGTCCCGCCCGATTTGCGGACGAGGCCGACGAGGATGTTGATGAACGTCGTCTTCCCGGCACCGTTCGGTCCCAACAGTCCGAAGAACGACCCTTCCGGTACGTCGAGGTCGATTCCGTCGAGGGCCGTCACGTCGCCATAGGACTTCGTGAGGCCTCGTATCTCTATCGCAGATGCCATTCGTTGGTGCGTCGTCAGACGTGGACGCGATTAAGCGTGCTGTACGCGGAATGGCGTGGAACCACGTGACACGGTCGTCGTCGCGGTTGTGTGGTATGGTGTGACGTATCAAATTAGGACCTAGTATCTGTGCGTATCGAACTAAGTCATTAACGAATATTATCATTATAAATGATTAACTTTTAATATCGCTCTCGAGTCGAACCGAGTGAGGTAACGCACAATGGTAGTATCCGCAGTATCCGCCGCAGCACATCACAAATCGACATCCCGCCGACTGGACCGCTATCGACCACCCACACCCCCAACGTAACCGATGACAGACCGACCCAACACGACCCGAACCGACACGACGACCCGCACGACGACCACTCGCCCTCCCCAGACGACGCGACGCTACCCCAACAACGAGGAGAACATGGACGCGCCGCTCGTCCCCTTCATCCAGACACCCGGCGAGGAAGACGAGATGACGAACATCCGTCGTGAACTCGCCGCGCTCCGTAGCCAACTGAACCGCATCGAGCAGACGATGCAGACGACTCCGACCGACAACACCCAATGAATCCGACCGAACTCGACAGCGACGTCTTCGCACAGGAAGTTGACAACCAGAAAGCCCGCGAACTCCGCGAGAAGCTGAACACGCAGGACTTCGTGTTCGCTCCCGGCATGTACCACGCACTGGACGCCCGACTGGCCGAGATGACCGGCCACGACGCCGCGTACATGTCTGGCTACTCGACGGTCCTCGGACAGTTCGGCTTCCCGGACCTGGAGATGGTCACGATGACCGAGATGGTCGAGAACGCAAAGCGCATGGTCGAGGCGACGAACCTCCCCATCATCGCCGACTGTGACACCGGCTACGGCGGCATCCACAACGTCCGCCGCGCCGTCCGCGAGTACGAGAAGGCTGGTGTCGCCGCGATTCACATCGAAGACCAGACGACGCCGAAGCGATGTGGCCACATCGCTGGGAAGCAAATCGTCTCCCGGGAGAAGGCCAAGGCTCGATTCGAGGCGGCCGTCGACGCAAAGCAGAGCGAAGACACCATCATCATCGCCCGCACCGACGCCTACGGGTCGTCGAACGGTGACTGGGAAGAACACCTCGAACGTGGCCGCATCTACGCCGACGCCGGCGTCGACCTGGTCTGGCCAGAGATGCCGAACCCGAGCCGAGAGGACGCCGTCAAGTACGCCGAGGAGATTCACGAGACGCATCCCGACCTGAAACTCGCGTTCAACTACTCGTCGTCGTTCGCGTGGTCCGAAGAGGAAGACCCACTCACGTTCCAAGAACTGGGTGACCTCGGCTACAAGTACATCTTCATCACGCTGTTCGGCCTCCACTCGGGCGCACACGCCGTCTACGAGGACTTCAAGAAGCTCGCCGAACAGGACGAAGAAGGGCAGTTCGACCTCGAACAGCGCTACCTCGACCACCCGACCGAGAGCCACCACGAACTGTCGTTCGTCTCGCGGTATCAGGACATCGAGACAGAGTTCGACCCCGAGGCCCGTCGTCGCATCGAGGAATCCGAAGGGTTCAGCGAAGAACAAGCCGACCCCATCACGTCGAACGACGACTGAGGTTTCCCCGCAGAATTTCTCCCAAAGTAATTCTTAACACACGATAATTGAGATAAATATACATGACTGAACGAAGACACGACAGAGCGTTCGTTCGGACGTTCTTCACCTCGCCGACGGCTATCGAAGGCGAAGAAGACTCCGCAAAGATGCTCCGGCGCGCGGCCCAACTCCGCGGGATGCAGGCCCCGGACGTGTGGGTCCCGGACAACGAAGACGCGACAGCGCCCTCGATGCGCGACGAAGGTGCACAGAACATCATCGACGTCGTCTCGGAACACGGCGCAGACTTCCCCGGTGAGATTCACCCGCGGATGGTCTGGCACCGCGACAGTCCGGGAACGCGCTATCAGGGCTTCCAGCACATGCTGAAGATTGCCGACCCAGAGAAGGGTGCCGTCGAACACATCGACGGGTTCGTCATCCCCGAAGTCGGCGGCATCGACGACTGGAAGAAGGCCGACGAGTTCTTCACCATCGTCGAAAACGAGTACGGCCTCGAAGAGGGGAGTCTCGCCATGTCCGTCATCATCGAGAGCGGACAGGCCGAACTCGCCATGCGGAAACTCCGCGACGAGATGGGCAAGCCCGAGAACAACCTCGAACGGATGTTCCTCCTCGTCGACGGCGAAGTCGACTACACCAAGGACATGCGGGCAATCACGCCGACGGGTGAACTGCCACCGTGGCCAGAACTCCGCCACAACACCTCTCGCGGGGCGAGTGCCGCCGGGTGTATCGCCGTCGACGGCCCGTACGACGACATCCGCGACGTGGAAGGCTACCACGAGCGCATGACGGAGAATCAGGCGAAAGGGATGCTCGGTATCTGGTCTCTCACGCCCGGACAGGTCGTCGAGGCCAACACGTCGCCGCTTCCGCCGAAGACCGGGAGTTGGCTTCTCGACGTGGACGGCGAGCAAGTCGAACTCGAATCCGAGGACGGCGTCGAAGTCTACGACGGCGACCGCATGTCGCTCGAAGCGAGCGACGGTGGCTACGAACTCCGCGTCGGCAGCGACACGCGAACGCTAGACGAAGACGAACTGCACGAGGAACTCCTCGGTCTGACCTCGTACGTCCCGAGCATGGACGACATCGTCGACTCCATGGAAGAGTTCGAGGCGGCCAAGGAGGCCGGACGAGGTGCAATCGCCATGGAACGGTCTGCGACGCTCCGCATCGGTGGCACCGAATTCGACATCTCCACCGACCGGATGTGGGACGAAGCGACCTATCAGGCCGCGATGACACCCATCAGTCTGTTCCAGGACGTCTACGAGAACCGCCCGGACCAACACGAGGAGTTGGAAGAACGCTACAGCACCGACGTCGTCGAACGCGCGATGGAGGTCGGTCTCTAAGCGCGACACGCTGCCCCTGATGCGGTCGCCGTCGGACGAGTACCACGTTCGGCGGCACTCCTGGTTGTAGCTCTACCCGGCGCACACGCCCGATACCGTGGGGGCGTGTGCGCCACTCGTTTTTCCGACGAACGTCCTTCGTTCCTGTCCAGTCTCGACGGGCGACGGATTCGACGCCACGCTCAAGTTCGAGCGGCGCGATTCTTCCGGCGTGAACGATTCGAGCCTCCAGCACGTCGGTGACCGTCCACGAGAACCCGACGCAATCGTCGATTTCGACGACGACTTGCCAGAAGAGACACTGGAGCGACTCCGTACTGTGAGTTTCTACCTCGACAACGCCATCGAGATTCCGGGGACGAACTACCGCATCGGTCTCGACCCGATTTTGGGCTTCATTCCCGGCGTCGGCGATACTGTCGGGTCGGCCCTCTCGGCGTACATCCTCGTCGAAGCGGCGATGATGGGCGTCCCGCGGGCGACACTCGCGCGGATGTTCGGCAACGTTCTGCTCGACGCGACGGTTGGGTCGTTCCCCGTCGTCGGTGACGTGTTCGACGCCGCGTGGAAGGCGAACGCGCGGAACGTCCGCCTCATCGAAGACCGCTACGGCGAGCTTTCGGGCGAAGGCGTCGAAGCAGACCGGCGGTTCCTGCTCTTCGCCGTCGCCATCGTCACGGTCCTCTTGGTCGGACTCGGCGTCGCCGTCACACTCGCCGTGCTGTGGGCTCTCGGTCAACTGGGTATCGGTCTCTTCTAGCGCCCCGGTTTTTCACGTCTGGTCACGTTCTCGACAGTGTTCAGTGTGACCGTGGGACTGGTCATCGATGCCCAAAATATAACATAAAAGACATTTATATCGGCCTCGCAAAAATTGCCTATGCAACGACGAACCTTTCTGAAAGGCGTCACCGCGACAGGTGCCCTCCTCACCGCCGGTTGTCTCGGCGGCGCTCCGACGTCCGGCGGCGCATCGGACGAGACGACGACTCCCGAACCCGCCCCGGTTCCGGAGTCCGACATCGCGTTCCCGAGCGAAGGCGGCGTCCTCCGTGCAGTCCACATGGGTGGCGACCAAATCGAAGACGCGGACACGACCGAAGTCTACGTCGCCGTCGACGGCGAGCGAACCACGACGTGGGTCGCAGACGACGACGAGACGCAACCGTACCCAGTCTCGGTCGGAAACTTCGTCGAAATCGAGGCGGCCGAGTCCGGGTCCACCGTCGAAGTCGTCTGGGTGGGTCGCGCCGGCACCGAGTCGGTACTCGCCACGCACGAAGTCCCCGCCGAAGAGACGGCGACTGAGACAGCCACGCCGACTGAGACGGCGACGGCCAACGAGACGACCACCACGAACCAGACGACCACGCCGACCACGACGACGACTGCGAACGAGACGGTCACGGATACCACGACGACGTCTGCGGACGAGACGACCACGACCAGCGAGTAACCGACCGGCGACCGTCGGCGAACCTTTTTATTCGAAGACGCGGCCAGTTCGGCGCAGTCGACGACCGACAGAAGCGCGCTTAGTCGTCTGCAGGCACGCCGTCGTGCTCGTAGTCACCGACTGCGTCGGGTGCCACGAGACCGGTACGGACGCCGAGACGCTGAACGAACGGGACGAGTGCCCGCCGTTTCATCAGCGCGAAACCAGTGAGGATGAAGACGAACCCGAGGACTGTCTCGGACCCGATGGTCTCGCCGAGGACGGCCCATCCACTGAGTGCGGCGACGATGGGCACGGCGTAGCTCACGAGGTTGATTTCGATGGCACCGATGCGGTCCAGAAGGACGAAGTAGATGATGAACCCGGCGGCGCTACAGATGACGGCGAGGAAGAGGAGTGCCGCCACGACGAGCGGTGACCACGCGACAGTTGCGATACCGGGTTCGCCGAGGACGGGACTCACGACGTGGAGCAGTCCAGCACCGAGCAGCATCATCCACGCCTGCATCGGAACGACCGGTGGGTTACCGGGGAGTCGCTTGACGAGGACGGTGCCGAACGCCCAACTCACGGCGGCGAGAGAGAGGAGGACGACGCCCACGAGTTGGCCGCCGACCGACCCAGAAGAGAGGGCGATGACGACGGTTCCGACGAGACCCAGAGAGACGCCGACGAACCCACCAGCGTCGAGTCGTTCGTCGGGGAGCATCGACCACGCGAACAGTGGCGTGAGAATGGGAGAGGTGCTGAGAACGATAGCCGCGACACCACTGGTGACGTACCGTTGACCGGAGAACAAGAGCGCGAAGTGCGCACCGATGAGAAGCGTGCCACCGACGGCGACGACGACCCACTCGTCTCGGCCGCGTGGCCGCCAATCTTCGGCTGCGAACAACGCATAGCCGAAGAGAACGGCGCCGGCCACGTCGTACCGGAGTGCAGCAAACAGCGCGGGGGGAAGCACCTCCAACCCGACTTCGATAGCGATGAATGATGTCCCCCAGAGAACCGCGAGGATTGCGAACAGTGCGATGTTTCGATGTGTTTGTGTTCCGATAGACACGAGATATCGACCTGAGACCCGGTTGTTGCCCGGACTATCACGGCCCCGTACATGAAATTTTTCGGAGTCGGGGTAACACCTCACTCGACGCGTGTTGACGAATGTCTCAGCAAGAAGATGAATCGCTGCGGACGTTCGAACAAAGTAAGGTAGTTACGCGCGCCCCGAGAGAACCCGAGTATGAGCATCCTCGAGGACGCCCGCGCACTCGCCGAGAGCGGGCCCGTCTGTGACGCCTGTCTCGGCCGGGCCTTCGCCGAACGGAGTTTCGGGTTGACGAACGCCGAACGAGGCAAGTCGCTTCGCATCGCCGCCGCCCTCGACGCAGACGAACCGTACGAATCCGTCGACACCGAAGACTGCTGGGTCTGCGAAGGTGAATGCGCCCGCTTCGACGAGTGGGCAGAGCGCTGTGCCGCGTCCATCGACGACGTCGAAGTCGAGACGTATCAGGTCGGGACGCGCGCACCGCCGCTGGTCGAAGAGAACGAGATACTCCTCCGGGAAGGTGCCGGCCTCCCCGAAGACGCCGGCGAACTGTTCAAGTCCGAGTTCAACCGCGAAGTCGGCAAGCGCGTCGGCCGACTCACGGACACCGAAGTCGACTTCACACGCCCGGACGTGCAGTTCCTCCTCGACATCGAGCGAGACGTCGTCGAGACGCAACTCAACTCGGCGTTCGTCTACGGCCGCTACCGAAAACTCGAACGCGACATCCCACAGACCGAGTGGCCCTGCCGCGAGTGCGACGGGTCGGGCTACAAAGGAAAAGAGCCCTGTGACTACTGTGGCGGGTCTGGCTACCTCTACGAACACAGCGTCGAGGGCTTCGTCGCGCCCGTCGTGATGGACGTGATGGACGGCGTCGAGGCGAAGTTCCACGGGGCGGGCCGCGAGGACGTGGACGCACTGATGCTCGGGACGGGTCGTCCCTTCGTGGTCGAAATCATGGAACCCCGTCGCCGAACCATCGACGTGGAGCAACTCGAAGGCGACGTGAACGCGATGGCCGAGGGCGCCATCGAAGTCGAGGGACTCCGCCTCGCCACCTACGACATGGTCGAACGCGTGAAGAAACTCGACGCGAGCAAGCAGTACCGCGCCGCCGTCGAGTTCGACGACGACGTGACCGACGAGGAGTTGCAGGCCGCACTGGACGAACTCACCGGCGCGACCATCGACCAGTACACGCCGAACCGCGTCGACCACCGCCGCGCCAGTCTCACCCGCGTCCGGCAGGTCTACGACGCCTCCGGCGAACTCGAAGACGCACGGCACGCGACTGTCGAGATTCACGGTGAAGGTGGCCTCTACATCAAGGAACTCGTCTCGGGCGACGAGGGACGGACCGAACCGAGTCTCGCCGGCCTCCTCGACACTGGTGCAGTGGTGACTGCACTCGACGTCATCGCCGTCGAAGGCGAGGACGAACCCTTCGAGGACGACGAGTTCTTCAAAGACTGAACCGCAGTTCCAGCGGCCTGACTTCTCCTCTGCAAGCCATCTCACGTCTCGACGCCCCGACTCCCACAGTCGGAGAACGGTGATTCGGCATTAAGATGACGACGCGCCGATAGTCCGTATGGGACAGACAGCGACTCCCACCGTCTTCGCAGGGAAGCGCGGACTGGTGGGCTACGTCGCCATCTACCTCGGGTGGGCGTGGTTCTTCTGGAGTCTCGTCGTTCTCTCCGGAGCGTCCGTCTGGTCGTTCCCGAACGTCCTCCTGTTCTACGTCGGTGCAATCAGTCCCGCGCTGGCAGGTGTCCTGATGGTGTACCGCCGCAGCGGTGTCGCTGGTCTCCGGCGACTCGGGGACCGCATCGTCAACGTTCGACGGATTCGCCCGCGGTGGTACCTCGTCATCGTCGGGTTGTATCCGGCGATTACGCTGGCCGCCGCCGGAATCGCCGTTCTCGTCGGTGCCGAGACCACCCCGCTGAACCCCGCCGAGGCACTCGAACGACTGGTGACGCCACTGAGTCTGTTCGCGTTCTTCGGGTTCACGCTCGGCGCTGGACTAGTCGAAGAGACTGGCTCGACGGGCTACTTTCTGGACCGCCTCATCGCCGTCTGGAACCCGACTGTCGCGGGCGTCGTCAGCGGTGTCGTCTGGGCGAGTTGGCACATCCCGCTGTTCTTGATGGACGGCTACTACAGTCAGGCGTCGTACCAGCCAATCGTCTGGCGCTTTTTCGCCACGTTCGTCTTCTTAGAGACGCTGTACGCGTGGCTCTACGACAACACCGACCAGAGCGTCCTCGCGGCCATCCTCTTCCACTTGATGATTAACCTCACCGGCGAGGTACTCGCTCCCTCTCAGCAGGTCCGGTGGTACGCGTTCTATCTCACGATTCTCGTCGCCGTCGCGGTGGTCGGGTGGCGAAAGCGCGAGGCGATTGGGCAGCAGGTTCGGTCCGTCGGTACCTGACTGAGCAGTGGAAGACGAGAGTCCACCTCACGAATGGACAGGGGGAAGACACTTATTCGACCGGAAGGTGGTCAGTCCATGTCCCTCCACTCGCGCCGCCGAACCGTGCTCGAAGCACTCGCAAGCGGTTCAGCCACGCTTCTCGCCGGGTGTCTGGGGGGTGGTTCTTCGGGGACTACGTCCACAGGGACACCGACGCCGACACAGGAATCGACCACGACGGAAGTCGGGACGGAGACGACGACAATCGAGACCCACACGTGTGACGAACAGGGAGTCGTCCCCGACGTCGAAGTCCGCAACAAACGGGACGAACCGGTCACCGTCACGCTCACCGTCGAAGACCGGACGACCAAGGACGTGCTGTTCGAATCGGCCTACGACGTGCCGGCAAACGAGTGGACGACCGAAGAGGACGACTCCGTGTTCTCGTCGCTCGACCCCGAGACCGACCACGAAATCTGGGCCACTGCCACCGTCGGCGACCAATCCGACACCGAAGACGTGTCTGTCGTCGCGCAGACCCCACTCATCAGGGGTATCGCCGTCGCCGTCACGTCCGACGAGGTTACCGTCTTCGACTACCACGCCGACCCCGGACCGCGAGTCAACTGGGACTGCTACCCACGAGACTGAATCGGTACGTTCAATCCCTCCCTCGAAGACCCGTCCAGATATGCGAATCGGCGTCGACGAGGCCGGAAAGGGACCCGTGCTCGGTCCGATGGTCGCCGCGGCAGTTCGAGCGGACCCGGAGACGCTTCCCGATGGAATCGCCGACTCGAAGCGACTCTCGCCCGCCCGCCGCGAGGAACTCGCTGCGACGCTCCGCGAACGCGACGACATCTCGGTCGGTGTCGCGTTCGTCGAACCTGCGACCATCGACGACCCGGAGACGGACATGAATCTCCTCACCGTCCGGGCGCAGGTGGACGCGGCGGCCGAAGTCGCCGAAGACGCCGACGAACTCGTCTGTGACGCCGGCGACGTGAGCGAGTCGCGGTTCGGCACTCGCGTCCGCGACGGACTCGCCGAGGCGGGCGTCTCCGTCGAGGTCCACGCCCAGCACCGCGCCGACGACGAACACGCCATCGTCGGGGCGGCGAGTATCGTCGCCAAAGTCGAACGTGACCGCCGCGTCGACGCCATCGCCGAGGAGTACGGCGAAGTCGGAAGCGGCTATCCGAGTGACCAGACGACGCGTGACTTCTTGCGGGAGTTCGTCCGCGAACACGGTATCCTCCCGGATTGCGCACGGAAGTCGTGGGCGACGTGCGCCGACGTGCTGGCCGCGCACGAACAGGCGTCGCTCGGGGACTTCTGAGGCACGAAAAATCTGGTCGCGCGGCGGGGTAGTCGGAGGACTAGTCGGGGGGAACGAGTGTCGGCGGAGGGTTACACCATCTCGTCGAGCGAGACGTACGAGCCTTCTTGGGCGGAAATCCACGTCGTCGTCAACTCGTCTTCGGAGAGGCCAGCGGGGAAGATGGTGCACTCGTCCGGCGCGTCGTCGTACGGGGCGACGATTGCGATATACTCCAGGTCATCGGCCGGGGCGTCGTGTCGCCCCTGACTCTCCGTCGTCGTCGTCGTCGTCGCGTCCGTGTCGTCGTGTCGAAGTGGAGTATCTTCCATGAGTGGAGTGTTTTGCACCGTAATTACCGACGGGGCGGCGGTTTCTCAGAAATCGCTTCAATCAATAGTTTTGATTCAGACTATATTATTCTACTGGATATTATACCGAGCTTGAAACAACCGGAAGCGGATACCCATCCAGAATCGGGATAGACCACTCGTACAGCACGTACTCGGTGCTTGGTCTACGAGAGACGGAGAAAAGTCGCAGTGAAAGCGGGTTCAGAAGTGGTGTCAGCGGTCCTCGGTCAAGAGGAGTTGAAGGATGTCACCGTACGCCGGACGGGTGACGAGGACACCGACGATGACACCGAGGATGGTGAAGATGGCGAAGCCTTGCAGGTCGCCGAGTGAGAGCACGGCGAGCGGACTCATCGCGATGATGGTCGTCGCGGCGGCGGCGCCGATGACCCAGAAGGCACGGCGGAAGCGCGACTGGAAGACCTTGCGCGACTTCACCGTCCCTTCACCCATCACCTCGTCGGCGATGATGATGAGGTCGTCCACACCGGTCCCGATGACGGCGATGAATCCAGCGATGACCGAGAGGTCGAGTGGGTAGCCGATTGCCGCGGCGAACCCGAGGAGGATGTACACCTCGGAGAGACCCGTGACGATCATCGGAAGGGCGACCTGCGGTTTGCCGTAGCGGAGGAAGACGACTCCAGCGACGGCGAGGACGGCGATGATACCCGTGATGAGCGAGTCGGTCTTGAAGTTCTCACCCTGACTCGGGGAGATGTACGACGAGGTGCCGCCGTCTTCACCCGAGAGGTCGAGTTTCGCGGGGAGCGCACCGGCACGGAGGTTGATGGCAATCTCCTGTGCCTCGGACGTGTTGAGCGTCTGCAGTTGGAAGCTCGGTGCGTTGGCCCACTCGCCGGAGCGCATACCGTCGGCGAGTCCGGGGCTCATCCCGAAGGCGTTGACGACTTCCCCGTTGACGACGAGGAGCAGACAGCCTTCGGTCGTGTTGCGGCCGCCTTCTTCCATGTACGTACACTGCGTGCCGCCGGGTTGGGCGATGCCGGTTTCGACGACGTCGTCCTGGAAGTTCCGTGCGGGTTCGTCACGGACCGAGACGGGGACGAACGCCCCGCCACCGGTCTGTGGTTCCTGTGCGGTTCCGATAGACGTGAAGTCGGCCTGCGTCAAGACGGCCTCACGCGTCTCGTAGACGCGCGACCCGTTCTGGGAGGTTGGGTAGTAGATGTCGATTTGGACGGTCCCGCGTTCACCGACGAGGTCGATGACGTCCTGGCGGTCACGGTTCGGGACTTCGACGAGGATGAAGTGTTCACCCGTCGCCGTCGTCACCTGTTGGACCGTCCCACCGGAGAGACCCGCCTCGTTGATTTTCGATTCGAGGACGCGGACCGTCTCCGTCCGGGTCGTCTCGGTGACGCCGTCTCTGACCTCACCGTGCGCGTACCCGGCCGCGTCGAGTGCACTGCTGAGTTCGTCGGTCGTGACGTTCTCGGCAGTCGCTTCGACTGTGCTACCTTCGGCAGTCTGCCGGGCGATGACGTCCGCGGCGTCGGCGTCCGGTAACTGCGCGGCGACTTGCTGTTCGACCACGCGGTCGGAGTCACCGTTGAACTCCACCTCCTCGGCAGTGACGCCGACGAGCGGTGCGCGGATTCGCGTCCCGCCGTCGAGTTGGAGACCGTACTTGAGGTTGGTCATGCTGTCGTCCTCGCCGATTGCGGGTTGGGACCCGACCGTCGGCGAGAAGAGGGCGAACGTCGAGATGAGGATGCCGATGACGAGCAGGATGACCCGCCAGTTGTCGCGGAGCGTACTCATCGGGCCACCCCCTCGAACTTGTACCAGCGAAGGAGCGTCACGTTGAGCATGTAGGTGTTCATCAGGTCGGCGGTGAGGCCGAAGACGAGGACGGTGCCGATAGCGGCGAGCAGTTGAATGCCGAACAGCGTCGCCGTGATGGTCATGACGATCATGGCCGCGATGGACGTCAGCGTCATCGTCACACCGGTCTGCATGGCGCGGTAGGTGGACTCGTAGAAGTCACCAGAGCGCCGGAGGATGTGGTTGTTCAGGAGGATGTCGGAGTCGACGGAGTACCCGATGAGCATGAGGAGTGCTGCGACGGTTCCGAGCGACAGTTCGATGCCGAGGATGTTCATCAGCGCCACCGGGATGACGATGTCGGAGAACGCCGAGATGACGACGGCGATGGAGGGGACGAACGTGCGGAACATCGCGAACACGAGGATGCTCATCCCGGCGAACGCGACGAGGACGCCGCCGAGTGCGAGCAGTTGCGTGTCGGAGCCGAAACTCGCGGAGACGGCGTCGACAGAGCGGATTTCGAAGCCTGCCGCTTCTGCCTGTTGTTCGAGTTCTGTCGTCGTCGCGCTTCCGGACTGGAACGTCACCACGTACGTCCCGTCGGCGGCGACGGCGCGAATCGACTCGGGGTTGGTATCGAAGGCCGCGCGGACCTCGTCTTGCGGGGCATCCGTTGCGATACGGAGTTCGGTGCCACCGGTGAAATCGACGCCGGGGTCTACCGGTGCACCAGTCGCGACGTACCACCCTCCGATGACCAGCAGGGCCACCGCGAGAACCGCGAGGGGGACGGCCGCGAGTTGGCGATTCGTGTACCGGGTGTAGTCTACCTCCGGTACCGTAAACTCGACCATGCGTTGCGGTCCTGAGCGACGCCGAATAAGGTTTCTTATCCGTGGCAGGATACGGTGCCGAGGCACACGGTTTGACGGGGGCGCGGCGATTCCGCGACAGGCCCATAATCTTCGAACAACAATCGTGAACCATGACCAGTGAATCGGCGGCACCAGACCCAGCGACTGACGCGACGGCGACGAGCGTCGTCGTCTCGTTCCCGGACGAACTGAGCGCGTGGGGCCGCGACCAGTTGACGGCCGACCGGTTCGTGAACTACCTGAAGCGGTTCCACGACGAGGCGGCCCTCGGCGACGAGTGGGAAGAGTTCCTCGACGTGGGGTGCTGTGGTGACTCGCTCACGCTGACGCTTCGCGTCGAAGAACTCGAACCCGCCGGCGCGACGACGCTCTCCGAGGAGACGGAAGTAGAGTTCGTCGAACGCGAAGGAAGCGTCCACGGTGGGTGGTGCGTCCAGAGCGCCGACGGACCTGCGTCGACGACGGGAAAACAGGACTAGCGGGTCACTCTCAGGGCATGTACCGAACCGCGACGACGCCCGAACTGGACCGAATCTCGACGCGGTTCACGTCGAGTCGGGCGGCGCGTGAGAGCAGTCCCTCTCGGTCGTCGAGGATGTCGTCGACGGCTTGTTCTGTCATCTCGTCGGGCACCGACAGGACGTGAATCTCGCCCGTCCCTGCTCGCTCTTGGGTGACGAGTTCGCCGTCTGGGTTCTCGCTGGCGATAGTTCGTGAGTTCGTCGTCGGCGACTCCGAGGAGCGCTCGATGGAGACGGTCCAGCGCGTTTCGACGTCGACGAGTTTCCACGAGACGTTCATCGGTGGGTCGGGCGCGACGGTGCCACGGACGGCCTCTTCTTCGGAGACGCCGGGGTTCGAAGAGAGCGTGTGTACCTGCCCGGAGTGGACATCTCGAAGGACCGCCGACTCGTCGTCGGCCGCGGTCACGAGGAACGTTCCCGTTCGTTCGGACTCGGTCATCACCCGGTGTAGGCAGT
>NZ_LOPV01000047.1 GCF_001469865.1 Haloferax profundi | reverse complement strand
GCCTTTTGCCCGTTTCGGGCGCGTTCGACCCGGTTGGCGATGGTTCACACGGACGCTCTCGGTGAAACGACGACTGCGAGTGTTCAAGTATGAAGACAGTACCATTCTGGCTCGGTGCATCGAGGTTCGGTCACTACTCACCTAAGCAGTCGGTGAGCCCCGTAAATCACCGCGGCACACACCACCGGCGGGAGGATGCCGTACAGCGACGGGAGCGCGTAGAGGAGTTCCACGACGGGGACGAGCGCCGAGACGGTGATGGGTCCGAGCGTGAACGGTTCAGGGACCGTCTGCAAGTCCGCCGGCACCGAGATGACGAGGCCGACGTACACCGAGAGGATGAACAGGAACCCGGTGAACGCGAGACTCACGTCGTACCGCCGGTCCGACCCGGTCTTTCGGTGTCGCCGTGCGACGAACAGGACGGGCGCGACGAGCGGTGCGACGATGAACAGTCCCACGAGGACGTAGAACGACCGCGAAAGAGTGAGCGACCCACCGGGAACGGCCGCCGTCGCGCCGATGAGGACCACGAGTCCGAAGATGACGAACAACGAGACGATACCGGACGCGAGGGCACCCACGAGCACGTAGAGTTTGAACAGCCACGACTCGCTGTGCCGGAACGCGTACGGGAACGCCCCGAAGACGCCGCCGTAGTCGTCTGCCATTAGCCGTCGATTAGGAGTGACCGCGATTAAACCGACCGGTGTCGTTTTCACGCCGGCCGACGCGCGAAGTACCATGCAGGTAGACCTCGGGAACGTCCTCGACACGGCGTCGGCCCACGGTGTCTCACGCGAGACGCTCGAACGACTCGACGGGCGCGTCGCGGACGCCCACGACCGTATCGAACAGGGACGCGAGGACAACGAACACGGCTACGAAGCGCTGAACCTTCCGAGCACGACCGACCCCGACGCGATTCGTGAGGCGGTCAGCCGATTCGACGACCCCGACGCGGTCATCACCGTCGGCATCGGCGGGAGTGCCCTCGGCGCGGCCACACTGACAGACGCCCTCGACAGCGACGTAGACGCGTACTACCTCGACAACGTCGACCCCGAAGCGGTCGACTCGCTCCTCGACTCGCTGGACCTCTCGCAGACCGTCGTCAACGTCGTCTCACGCTCCGGGACGACGGCCGAGACGCTGGCCAACTTCCTCGTCGTCCGCGAGGCGATGGCCGACGCCGGCGTCGACTGGGCCGACCGAACGTTCGTCACGACCGGCGAGGAAGGAAACCTCCGTGACCTCGCCGAGAAGCACGACCTGCCACTTCTCCCGGTTCCCGACGGCGTCCCCGGGCGGTTCTCCGTCCTCTCGACCGTCGGCCTCGCCGCCGCGGCCATCTGCGGGCACGACATCGAAGCGATTCTGGACGGGGCGGCCGCACAGGAGGCCCGTCTCTCCGACTCGCTGTTCGACTCGCCTGCGTACGCCTACGGTGCCGTCTCGTTCGCTCTCGCCGAGCGTGGGATGCTCCAGAACGCGATGATGCCCTACGCCGAGTCACTGGAGACGTTCTCCGAGTGGTTCGCGCAGTTGTGGGCCGAATCGCTCGGCAAAGATGGGTTGGGCCAGACGCCGCTTCGCGCCCTCGGGGCGACAGACCAGCACTCCCAACTCCAACTGTACCGCGCCGGTCCGCGCGACAAACTCGTCACGCTCGTCCGCGCCACCGAACGCGACGACGTCGACATCCCGGAGACGGACCTCGACGGCCTCGCGTACCTCGGCGGGTCCTCACTCGGTGAACTCCTCGACGCCGAGTTCGAGGCGACGGAAGCGAGTCTCGTCGCCGCCGACCGCCCGAACGTCCGCATCGAACTCGAACGCGTCGACGAGTACAGCCTCGGCGAACTCCTCTACGCGATGGAAGCGGCCTGTGTCCTCTACGGTGAACTCGCAAACGTAGATACCTTCGTCCAACCGGCCGTCGAGTGGGGCAAACGCGCCGCCCGCGGCCTCCTCGGTGGCGGCGACTTCGAAGAGGCGGACGCAGTGGCGGACAAAGAGCGACTCGTCGTCGAATAAGGAGACTCCGAACCTACGAGGCGACTGGCCCGGCGGGAACGGTCACCCGTTCCGTCATCGTCGCCTCGTCGTCAGCAGGGCGGGACGCGTCGACAGCTTCGATGAGGACGATGACGTCGTACCCTTGTTCTTCTTTGATTGTCGTGCGAATCGCTTCGGCTAACCCACTGGGTGGGACGCCACCGGGGGAGTCGACGAGAATCGTCACTTCGGGTTCTTCACTGAACAGGAGACCCTGCACGGGCGAGACGTCGATGTGCACTTCGACGAGTTGGACGTTCTGATACCGTTGTTGTGAGAGCACGTCGGCTATCTCGTCGTTCAGATTCTCCTTGAACTGGGCGTCGGCAATCGACAGGAGCGTCACGCCAGAGAGGACGACGCCCAAGACGAGGAGCGCGAACGTGATGATGCCGAGCAGTTGGATGGTCCGTTTTCGAGCGTAGCCCGCATCACCTTCGGCTACTGGACGGTAGCCACTCACCCACAGGAGACTGAGTGCCACGAGGTTCACCGCGAGAATGTTCACGAGCAGGAGGGTCCCCGCTTCGAGTATCGCGAGTGGGGCGTCCCACGCGATGCCGATGCCGACGGTTGCCGCCGGCGGGACCAACGCGACGGCAATCATCGCACCGACCAGCACCGACGACACACCGCGAGTGAGGCTGAACACGGCCGCAACACCGGCCCCGACTGCGAGGACCAGCGAGAGGATGTTCGGCGTCAGTCGTTCTTGGACCTGCGGGACCTCTATCGGATTGAATCCCGGTGGCACGAGTAGCGTCTCTTTGACCAGCAGTGAGAAGACGAGTCCGCTCGCGATGGCGAGCAACACGCCGAGCACCTGTAATCCGACGCCTCGGCGGAACAGTTTCGGTTCGTAGAGCACGCTCCCGACAGACGCCGAGATGGCCGGCCCCATGACGGGCGCGATAATCATCGCGCCGATGATGACCGCCGCAGAGTTCGACAGCAACCCCGTCGTCGCGACGACAGCACTGACGATGGTCATCACGACGAACGTCGACAGCGGCGGTGCCATATCCTCGGCACGCGAGACGAGTTCTGCACGTGACAGCGACAGGTCGGTGTACTTCTTCTTCGTCTCGCTGAACCGCTTCGAGACGACTGTCTCGGCGGTGACGACGATAGTGTAACCGTCTTCTTCGAGACCGACGTTCCGAAGTCGGGTCAACACCGGTTCGACTGCGCTCGTCGGAAGTGGGAACGAAACCTGCGCCTCGTACTCTCCTCGTCCGATCTCTTCGCTTACAGCGTAGTCGATTCCTTCGTCGTCCAACTCGTCGAGGACGTCCTCCAGTCTGCCGATTGGGATGAGTACGTGAACGAGGCGCATTTACGACAAACATACGTTATTTAGAAACATAAATTAGCGGTCAAAATATTCGTTATTATCGTACGCTCAGCCAGTAGAGACCGTATCGAGCACTAGACTGTCGGACGTTCGAGGAGGTTCGGAGAACCACGTGGAGATCAGATGTATCGGCCCTGCCGACCCGACGACACCGACCACAGACGCGGTCCGTGTTGGGTCAGTCCCACTGACAGTCACTTCTTCGAATCGGCAGATATCTTGAGTTCGGCGAAGAGGCGTGCGGTGACGACCTGTTCGACGATGTCGAGTAACGTCTCGTCGTCACTCCTGTAGTCGGCGAAGATGCCGAGTGGAATCTCGCCACCTGCGACGTCGTGGTGTCCGCCGGCGCTTCCCACGTCGCTGAACGCTCTTCTGAGGACGTTGCCAGCGTGGATACGCGGGTCTGGTGACCGGGCGCTGAGTTGGATTGCGCCGTTGATGACGCCGAAGACGATGGCCGTTTCGACGCCCTCCAGAGTCGCGAGGTAGTCTGCGGCCTGTGGAAGTGCGTCTCGTTCCGTGGTTCGGCCGACGTGCGAGACGAGGACCGACCGTTTCACCCGTCTATTTTCGATTGCAGTCGAGATTGCATCGAGCGTCTCCCCTGTTACCGAAGGTGCCGATAACCTGTGGAGGAGTTCGTCATCTGCCGATTCGTGCAGAAACGCTGCCGCTTCGTACTCCTCGCGTGTCACGCCGCGGAGAAAGTTGAGCGTCTCTCGACGAATCGCGAACAAGAGTGCCGTCGCAAGCGCCTCGTCGATGTCGATGCCGAGGGCTTCGACGTACTCTGTGAGGATGGTCGCCGCCGCCCCGATATCCTCGCGGTGGTCGACGAATCGGGCATCGACACCGTCCGCGGGGTGGTGGTCGATGACGATATCGATGGGCGTCTCCTTCGGAATCCGATTGTTCGCACCGGGAACCGAATGGTCGACCAACGCGAGCAACGACTCTGGGGGGCGGTCTCGAATGGTCTTCGGGTCGAACGTGCTGAGGTCGATATCGAGGAGGTTGACGAACGCGCGGTTCTGCTGGTGCGAGATGTCACCGTCGTAGAGGATGTGGATGTGTGACTCCTCGATGCCGGCAGCAGCGGCGATTCGGCCCAACGCGAGGGCACTCGCGAGACAGTCTGGGTCGGGATTGTTGTGGCAGACGACGTTGAGTTCGTTCCCCTCAGATAGCAACTCGTGAAGTTGCTGAGGTGCACTCATCACGTCGTATAGGCTCTCTATCAGGTTAGGATAGACGGTAGGTTGACAGATTCCAGACTGTCTCTCGGACGTGAACAGACGGCGGCGTCGAACGCAACGAGACCCGAATCCGTTATGCGGCCTGATTCCGAATGGAAGACCAATGGCACACGACTCCGCCCAGTCGGCGGCGAGTCCCGGCGACCACCTCCAAGCGTACGGCGGCATCATCATCGTCGTCGCCCTCGCACTCATCGTCGGTGCGACGTTCGGTTCCGTCGCCGGTGGTATCGGGAGAGGATTCCTCGCGTCGTCGGACCCGCTCGTGGACGCCATCGCCAGCGCGGGCCAGTTCGTCGGGTTCGGCGTCGTCGGACTCGCGTACCTCGCGTCTCGCGACGACTGGGACATCATCCGCCTCGAACGCCCCTCGAAGGGAGATATGCTGTGGATTGGCGGCGGTCTGGTCGCCCTCCTCGTCGTCTACCTCGCCGCGACGGCGCTGATGAACGTCCTCAACATCCAGAGTGGCGAGAGCGTCCTCGCCCAGCAGGGCCGCGAGAACCCGGTGTACTTCCTCTATCTCACCGCCGTCACTATCTTCCTCGTGGGTCCGACCGAAGAACTCATCTTCCGAGGTATCGCGTACGGCGAACTCCGCCGCCTCTGGGGACCGGCCCCGGCCGTCGTCCTGTCGAGTGCGGTGTTCGCCTCTATCCACCTCTGGTCGTTCTCGGGTGAAGGGATGCTCATCTCGCTCGGGATGGTGTTCGTCCTCGGGAGCGTCCTCGCGATTATCTACGAGCAAAGCGGCAATCTCCTCGTCGCTGCCGTCGCTCACGGTCTGTTCAACGCAGTCCAGTTCCTCGCGAGTTACGCGCAGGCGACCGGACTGCTCTAACGGCGGGGGACTGTCGGCCTACGCCGGATTCTTTCGTGCGAGGCCCATCCCACAGATGGGACAACGCTCTTTGTTCTCGTCGAACTCACGGCCACAGCCTTGACACTGGAACTTCCAGCTTCGCTGCTCGGAGATGCCGTCCTGGGCGATGACTTCGACGGTGACGTTGAGTCGCTCGGCGACGTTCTGCATCGCGTAGTCGTCGGTGACGAGAACCGCGTCGAGTTCGAACGCGGCGGCGATGAGACGAGCGTCAGTCTCGGAGAGTACGTCCGCGTCGCCTGTCTCCCTGGCGGCCCGAAGCACCTTGTCGACGGTTCCCTGCCCGGGGATGTGGACGTACATACCGGCCCCTTCCTGTGCGTCGAACCGGAAGGCGTGTTCGCCGGTGAGTTCTTCTTTGACGAGCGGAATCGACGCCGTCTCGTCGTCAGTGTGGTACTCGTGGATGAACGCAGAAGAGTCGAGAATCCGCATGAGGAGTCTATCGTTGGACGACGATGTAGTCTTTGACTGCCTGCACGCGGTTCACCGGGATGCGGAACCGGCCGCGGTCGTCGCGGTCGAACGCCACACGACCGGGGGCGAGTTCTTCGTTGGGTTGGACGAGCAAGTCGTGGAGTGCACCCGACTTCAGGTCCATGGTGATGTTGTACAGCATTCCGAGTTCCGTCCCGTCCGACCCCATGACGGCCTTCCCGGAGAGGTTCTCGGCGAGTATGTCGGCCATGCTCGAACGTTCCTCGTGGGTTACCATAAACGCCACGGGCACGTCTGACGGGTGGCCGACGTACTCACGCGTCGGTCGCCCAACACGACGGCAGATGGTCGACGAATCGGGCAGGACTGCCGTCCGGGGAATCGGTGCAGTGTACGATTCCGTGCACACGTGACGATGGACTTAACTTGAGTCACCGACTCGAATCGGGTAAGTAACCTTCTCCGGGGCGATTCTCCATGTCCGATACTGATTCGACGTCACAATCCGATACGCTTCGCACACCCATCGTGGCCGTCCTCGGCCACGTCGACCACGGGAAGACGAGTCTTCTCGACAAGATTCGCGGGTCCGCCGTCAGCGAGGGTGAGGCCGGGGCCATCACCCAGCACATCGGGGCCACTGCAGTCCCGTTAGACACCGTCTCGCAGATGGCCGGTGCCCTCGTCAAGCCCGACGATTTCGACCTCCCGGGACTCCTCTTCATCGACACGCCGGGCCACCACTCGTTCAGTACGCTCCGCTCTCGCGGTGGCGCACTCGCCGATATCGCCATCCTCGTCGTGGACGTGAACGACGGCTTCCAGCCCCAGACCGAGGAGGCCATCGACATCCTCAAACGAACGGGCACGCCGTTCATCGTCGCCGCCAACAAGGTGGACACGACGCCGGGATGGAACCCACAACAGGGTGAACCAATCCAGAAGTCGCTGGAGAAACAGTCCAAACGCGCCAAGTCGAAACTCGACGAGAGTCTCTACCAACTCATCGGCGAACTCTCCGACAAGGGCTTTTCGTCTGACTTCTACTGGCGCGTCCAGAACTTCCAGAAGAACATCGGTGTCGTCCCCGTCTCCGCGCTGACCGGCGAGGGCATCCCGGACCTCCTCGGCGTCCTCATGGGCCTCTCGCAGCGGTACATGAAAGACGAGATGGCTATCGACGTGGCCGGACCGGGCTACGGGACGGTCCTCGAAGTCAAAGAGGAACGTGGCTTCGGTGCCACCCTCGACGTGGTCCTCTACGACGGGACGATTCACGCGGGCGACACCATCGTCGTCGGCGGCGCGAACGAACCCATCGTGACCGAGGTTCGCGCACTCCTCCAACCCCGTCCGAACGCCGAGATTCGCACCGAGAAGCGATTCGACAAGGTGGACGAAGTCCGCGCCGCCGCCGGTGTCAAAATCGCCGCCCCCGACCTCGAAGACGCGATGGCCGGCGCACCCGTCCGGGTCGTCGGTGACCGTGACGTAGACGAAGTCATCCGCGAAGTCGAAGCGGAACTCGCGGACATCGAAGTGACCACCGAAGAGGAGGGCGTGGTCGTCAAAGCCGACACACTCGGCAGTCTGGAAGCGATGGCGAACGCGCTTCAAGAGGCCGAAGTCCCTATCCTTCGCGCCGAAGTCGGCGACATCGCACCCCGCGACGTGGCCGTCGCGTCGACTGCCCGCGAACCCGAACACAAGGTCATCCTCGGGTTCAACGTGGACGTGCTCTCGAACGCGCAGGACGAACTCGACAAAGGCGAAGTCAAACTGTTCGACGACGACGTCATCTACCAACTCGTCGAAGAGTACGAGGAGTTCGTCGACGAGATGAAGCGGGCCCAACAGGAGACCATCCTCGACAAAATCGTCCGCCCGTGTCGCTTCCGCATCCTCGAAGACCACGTCTTCCGGCAGAGCAGTCCCGCCGTCGTCGGCGTCGAAGTCATGGCCGGGACCATCAAGAACAACATGAACGTCGTGAAGTGGGAAGGCAACGAGCCAAAACGCGTCGGGCAACTGTCCGGTATCCAGGAAAATGGTGAAGACGTGTCGAGCGCCCGTGCCGGGTCGCGCGTCAGTATCGCCATCGACGGCCCGACTGTGGGCCGCCAAATCGACGAAGGCGACGAACTCTGGATAGAACTTCCCGAGAAGCACGCGAAGATTCTCGAACAGGAACTCCGCGACGACATCCCCGTGGACGAACTCGAAGCGCTCTCCGGCTATCTCGACAAGCACCGCCGTCGCGACCCCTTCTGGGGCAAATAACGGCACAGACAGGCACCGTCAGGTCCACGGCGCGCCCAGCAGAAATCTGTCAAACCGCATGACAGCGGCGTAACGAATTTGTATTATCGGCCAGTTATTCACGAATAGGTGGTATAATGCGCACACGAACATTCAGCGACAGCATCGTCTCGGACGCGTCACGATACGACTTCATTCTGGTGGCGCTTCCGCTCCCGTTGTTCTTCGGC
>NZ_LOPV01000046.1 GCF_001469865.1 Haloferax profundi | reverse complement strand
AACTGCAGATGACCCACTTGGTTTGTATTCGACACGACAAGTGGATACGTTTGCGAACTTGGATCGTGATAGTTCGTGGCGAAGTCATCCACTTGGGGTGGAATCTGCGCTCTTAATGCAATCAGCGACCCGATATCTTGACGTTTGTCGGTGGACACGAGATGGTCTCCACTCGTACCTGCTTCCATATCCTACGACGACATCTCCGGAGACGGTATCGTTCGTCTCGGACGTGCTAGATACGCTCGACAACGAGGGAGGACATCCAGTGCGGGCGCTTGAAACAGTTGCGAGCGGAACCCGGTCAGAGATTTCAGATGAGGTTCGGTTCTACCGTCTCCTTATCGACAACGACCAAGGAGATATCTCGGTATATCGGGAGGTGAGTGATGTGAACCCCGCCCGCCTAGCACCACTAGTCAACGCGCATCAGTCACAGTTCGAAGGATGGTTGTTCGATGAGGTGGGGTTTGCTCCCGTAGATGACTGGCTTCTCTTATCTCCTTCTACGGAGATAGAGATGCTCGCATCAGTGCTTGACGGCAGGTATGCTGCGGTGACACTCCCTGTTGAGAAGGTGAATAACCGGGCACTCAGTGACAACCCTGTCGACGAGCTCACCGACGTCCTCCTTACCCAAGGATCAGTGATTCCCTCTTGGCTTTTTTCCCAATATCTCGACGAACTACGCC
>NZ_LOPV01000045.1 GCF_001469865.1 Haloferax profundi | reverse complement strand
GGAACGCTCACCGACCTGCCAGTCTCGCCCGTCGTCGGTCTGAGCGGACTGTTCTCCGTCGCGGTTCTCGCGTACGGACTCTTCGTCGCCGGGCCGACAGCGTCGGCCGAATCGAGACACGATTCGGGAGAGCGGCCACTCGAATCGGTGGACCTCACAGGACCCGACGACGCCGGACAAAGACGCCGTCACCGAGGCGTCTGACGCTGACTCGAAACGACTGATTCTCCTGCGCTCTCCCGCGTTCGAACTCAGGGGCGATTCCACTCCCAGAACCAGTACGCCGCCCCGAACAGCATCAGTCCCGCCCCGAACGCAGACGTGGCAGGTTCGGGGAAGATGAACAACAGGAACCCGACGATGATGAGCGTCGTCGGACCAATCTCGTCCGCGTAACTGGTGAGAGAGACCATACCCACAGTACGCACTGGTGGGTCAAGTGCGTTGTTGCAATTTTGACACGGTGAAAATTCGAACGCGGCAGCGAGTTCGCTGTCGACCGGCGTGAGACGAAACGCGAGGGGACCCGAGTTACCGAGCGGCGGGTGTGATGTCGTCGCCGACGGCGCTCATTACCTGAAACGCCGCGCTGGCGGCGAGTCCGCGTGCGACTTCGTCACGGTCCTCGTCGGTGAGGCCCGCGTCGAGTTCGTCGGCGTCGGGCGAAAAGCCGGCGCTGACGGGGTGGCCGACGGGTGGGTGCACCGCGACAGTCGCCAGTGGACCGTTCGGGCCCGTGGAGAGTTCCGACCCGACGGCGAACCCCTCGGGAAGGTACGATTCGGTTCGAGAAACGATGCCGGCGACCACTCGCCGGAGCGAGTCCATCTGTTCGCCCGTGAGTTCGGCACCGTGAGTCGGTTGACCGGCACCAGTTACGCCGGGAGCGCCCGCATATGGGTTGTTCCCGTTCATCAGTCGTCAGAGATACGGGGAGGACGTGTAAAAAGGCGTCGTCAGTCGTGATTGTCTCCGGGTGTGTCGAAATCGTGGCTGTGAGCCCTACGAACCGGCCACTGGGACCAAGAGGACGACAGACGTCCCGTTCGACGGCAGAGCCTCGATGTCGAGCGACCCGCCGGACGCCTCGACGATGGCGCGAACCAACCACAGACCGACGCCACTCGTATGCGTCAGCGGGGTTTCGGTCCCCGAGACCAGCGCTTCGCGCTCGACGTCCGGGATTCCCGGTCCGTCGTCGGTGACGGCCACGCGAGCCATCTCGCCGACGCGGCGAACCGTCACGCCGACTGTCGGCGCGTCGCAGTCCGAGTGGACTGCCGCGTTGTCGAGCAGTTCCATGATGCTCCGCGGTAACGCGGGGTGAACCTCGACGGGGAGGGTCGCTGGTGCCGACACGTCGACAGAGATGCCCGGGTATTCGAGCCGAACGTCGTCGACGGCGTCGGCGACAGCGTGGGAGAGGTCGACTCCGACGGTGCTCCCTTCGGCCTCTTCGACGGCACGAAGCAGCGATACTTCGTCGCTCACTTCGACGAGACGGTTCGCTCGTTCTCGAATCGCGTCCACCGGGTCCACGTCGTCACCGACGTCCGCACGCGGTTCGACGAGTTCGGCGTACCCCAGTATCGCAGTGCAAGCGTTCCTGATGTCGTGTCGGAGGATACGGTGGAGGACGCTCGTGTGGGCGTTCCTCGATTCGAGACGAGACGACGCACGGGAGAGTTCTGCGTGGCTCTGGTCGACCATGACGTAGACGAGACCCGCGGAGATGAAGACGAACAACCACCCTTTCGCCGTCTGCACGAGGAGGTGGTTGGGGAGTTGTTCGACGAACCAGTCACCGAGTGAGACCCACAGGAGCCCGAAGACGGCGTAGATAATCGCAATACGCCGTGCAGACAGGCCGAATGGACTCACCTCTCTCATACTGAGGGATTACCACACCGGGTGATGAGTGCGTCGGTCAGGATAGCACACGGTTGGTATGCAGTTGGTACTCAGTTGGCGTGTATCCGAACCGGTCGGCCCCGCCGCGGTGCGTGGTCGGGTCTTCTCAGAAGATGGATTCGCTCTGCCCGTAGGCGGCGACGGTGACGACAGTGGTGTATCCTTCACCCTCGTGTTCCGCGGCCGTGAGGGCCACCTGTTCGTCGTCGAACTCCCAGTCGCGAAGGTTGCGGCCAGCGTCGAGGCCGGCGAGGATTGCGTCGCGAACGCTCTCGTCGTCGGTTCCGGACGCTTCGTAGAACAGACCGGGACCAGAGCCAGTCGCCCACCCGAGACCTGCGACGACGCGTTCGCCCGGTGTCGACGTCGTTTCGCGCGCTTGAACGACCGTCAAACGGTTGCCGGCGGGGCCGAGGTCCGGCGCGACGTCGACTGCTTCGACCGTCGCATCCGCGGGGACGACAGACGAGACGGCGACGAGATTGTAGTTGTGGATATTGGCGGCAGCGAGGGCGGCGTCGTACGACGCCATCTCCGTCGGGGCGGTTCCGACCCCACGGACGACGCGAATCGTGTTCATGACTGAACGAGAGCGTGGGCTCAAAAGGGGGTTACGAATGAGACCGACTAAATCGGAAGTAAAGCCGCCGCTGTCTCCATATTAGGGGGTAACCGCGGCGACGACTCGATATCGAACGTCGGCGACGAGGACTTCGGACGACGACAGGAGTGTCTCGGGAGTGTCGCCGTCGGTTCAGTACTGGTAGTCGGTGAATCCCGAGATGGGGCCGGTTCCAGACTCTTCGACGTTGGCGAGTTTCTCGTGGGCCGCCTCGAAGTCGGCCTCGGTGACTTCGGTGCGTTCGTCACGGATGGCGAACATGCCCGCTTCGGTCGTGAGCGAGGCGATGTCGGCACCAGAGTAGTCGTCGAGTTCCTCGGCGAGGGCGTCGAGGTCCACGTCGGCGGCGACGTTCATGTCGCGAGTGTGGATATCGAGGATGCGGCGACGACCCTCGACTGCTGGCTTGGGCACCTCGATGAGGCGGTCGAACCGGCCGGGCCGGAGAATCGCCTCGTCGAGCATGTCGAAGCGGTTCGTGGCCGCGATGATGCGAATCTCGCCGCGGTCGTCGAATCCGTCCATCTCCGAGAGGAGTTGCATCATCGTCCGCTGGACTTCGGCGTCGCCAGAGGTCTTCGAGTCCGTCCGTTTGGACGCGACGGCGTCGATTTCGTCGATGAAGATGACCACCGGTTCGCGTTCTGCGGCGAGTTTGAACAGGTCGCGGACGAGGCGTGCGCCCTCGCCGATGAACTTCTGGACGAGTTCGGACCCGGCCATCTTGATGAACGAGGCGTTCGTCTCGTTGGCGACGGCTTTCGCCAGCATCGTCTTCCCGGTCCCGGGTGGGCCGTAGAGGAGGACGCCTGACGGCGGGTCGATGCCGACTTTCTCGAACATCTCGGGGTTCTCGAGTGGTTGTTCGACTGCCTCGCGGACCTCGCGAACCTGCTCGTCGATGCCGCCGATGTCGTCGTAGGTGACCGTCGGCGACTCGACGACTTCCATCGCCTGCGCGCGGGCGTCCGTCTCGTCGTCGAGAATCGTCTGCACGGCGAAGGAGTCGTTGATGGCGACGCGGTCACCGGGTTCGATAGCGTCGCTATCGATGGTCGGTGCGAAGTCGGTCAAGACCTCCTGGTTGTTGCCGTGTTGTTTGATGATGACGCCGTCGTCGGTCAGTTCTTCGACGGTGGCGATGTAGTACGAGGCAGTCTTCAGCGCCTCGTTACGGGCTTTCATCTGTTCGACTTCCTCGACCAGTTCCGCGTGCCGGTCGTCGGCAGATTGCAGTCGTTGGTCGAGTTCCCTGTTGACCTCGATCATCCGTTCGACGTGTTGGCGGAGTGCAGAGAGACGCTCTGCATCCGACATGTCGGGGTCCAGATCGAGATGAGGGCGTTCTGGAAGAGATGGACTCCGGGACATCAGTAATTAGCCGGATTTAGGGACGCGCGTAAATGTGCCTTTGGGTCACAGAACCCGAGTGCCTCACTCGAAGGGCTTTACTTCGAGCAGAAGGCACGTCGACGGCGTCGGTGAAAATCGTCTCTCTCGCACGTGTCGCGCCCGCCCCTCCGTGAGCGGGCGCGCTTGCTCACACGTGCTGAAAGTGGGCCGGAAGGAAGTTGCGGAGGTAGGTAATCACGGGTTCGCCCCTCGTTCGTCCCGTCTCATGTGGCCTCCGCAGGTCGATAGTATGTCGTCCAGTAACTTGAAACAAATTCGTCGTCCGGGAGAACGTCACCGCTACGGACAGGTGGGTAACAATGTGGTATGTACAGAGAGTCAGTGAATCGTGTCGGTTCGGGTTCTGCGTGGAATCGACCCGCATCCAGTTGACCGAGCGTCGCGTCGACTACTCAGTCCGTTCGCCCTGATAGCTTCCGTCGTAGGTGCCGTCGTGGTTCGCGTCCGTGAGGACGATTTGGGCGACGCGGGCGCCGCGTTCGAGTTCGATGGGGTGGTGAACCTGCAAGAGACCCTCGCCTTTCCCCTCGTACCCGGCGTCCCAGACGGCGGTGTTGAGCATACACGAGTTTCGCATCAGCGACGAGCGTGGGTAGATGAACCCAACGTGTTCTTCGGGGATGTGGACCGTCTCGGCGTACTGGAGGACGTAGCCACCAGGTTCGAGACGATACGTCTCCGTGTCTGGGTCGGCGAACTCGAGGGGCCGTCGTTCACCGATGGTCTTTCCCTCCCGGCCGAGGCGTCCGGGTTCGACCTGTTCGAGGACCGATTCGAGCGTCAGGTCGACGCCGTTCGGTTGGACTTGCTCGTCGGTGACTGGCGAGATGTGCTCCGCGACGAAGGAACCGGAACGGTACATATCTGCTCAGAGTCGACAGGGTGCAAAATGGTGCCGAACTCGGGTCGTCCAGCGCGTCACTTGGGTGCGAATATCATTGGGGAACCAACAAGGAATTTAATGTCCCTTAGACGCTAGAAACCCGGAGACGGCGCTATTCTTCACGTTCGAAGATAGGGAAGTACGCGGGATTTATATCCGAGGACCATCGACACTCGGGTGTTATGGGACAGACGCTCACGGAAAAGATTCTCTCGGATCACCTCGTCGAGGGTGACCTCACCCCCGGAGAGGAAATCGGAATCGAAATCGACCAGGTCCTGATGCAGGACACGACTGGGACGATGGTGTGGCTTCAGTTCGAGGCACTCGACCTCGACGAGGCACAGACCGAACTCGCTGCCCAGTACTGTGACCACCAGACCTACCAGTTCGACTTCAAGAACACGGACGACCACCGCTTCCTCCGCTCTGCGGCCGGCACATATGGTGCGCACTTCTCCCGACCGGGCAACGGTATTTGCCACAACGTCCACAAGGAGAACTTCGCTGCGCCCGGCAAGACCCTCCTCGGCTCTGACTCGCACACGCCGACCCCCGGTGGTCTCGGCCAACTCGCTATCGGTGCAGGTGGCCTCGACATCGCCGTCGCCATGGGCGGTGGCGCCTACTACGTCGAGATGCCGGAAGTCGTCAACGTCCGCCTCGAAGGCGAACTCCCCGAGTGGTCCTCCGCGAAGGACATCATCCTCGAGATGCTCCGCCGCGAGACCGTCAAGGGTGGCGTCGGCAAGGTCTTCGAGTACACCGGCCCCGGTGCTGAGTCGCTCAGCGTCCCCGAGCGCACGACCATCACCAACATGGGTACGGAACTCGGCGCAACCTCGTCCATCTTCGAGACGGACGAGAAGACGAAAGACTACCTCGAACGGCAGGGCCGCGGCGACGAGTACGTCGAACTGACGGCCGACGACGACGCCGAATACGCCGACGAAATCGTCATCGACCTCGACGACCTCGAACCCCTCATCGCCTGCCCGTCGATGCCGGACAAGGTCGTTCCCGTCCGCGAAGTCGCTGGCAACAAGGTCGAACAGGTCCTCATCGGTTCCTGTACGAACGGTGGCTACGAGGACATCCTCCCGGCCGCGAAGATGTTCAAGGGCCGCGAAGTCGCGAAGCACCTCGAGATGATCGTCGCACCCGGTTCGAAGCAGGCCGGCGAGATTCTCGCCCGTCAGGGCTGGACGGCAGAGATGATGGCCGCCGGTGTCAACGTCTCCGAGGCGACCTGTGGACCGTGTATCGGTATCGGCCACGTGCCCGCCTCCGACTCCATCTCCCTGCGTACCTTCAACCGCAACTTCGAGGGTCGCTCCGGTATCGAAGACGACAACGTCTACCTCTGCTCGCCGGAAGTCGCCGCCGCCGCGGCACTCAAAGGCGAAATCATCGACCCGCGTGACCTCGCCGACGAACTCGGTGACCTCGAAGCACCCGGCGTCGAACTCCCCGAGAAGTACGACGGGGCGAAGACGGACCTCATCTACGCCGAAGACGCTATCGACGACGAACTCATCAAGGGACCGAACATCGGCGAAGTTCCGCTTCAGGACCCGCTCGGCGCCGAAGTCGGCGGCGAAGCACTCCTGAAGATGGAGGACAACATCACGACCGACCACATCATCCCGGCGACGTCCGACATCCTCAAGTTCCGCTCGAACATCGAGCGCCTCTCGGACTTCACGCTCTCGCGCGTCGACGAGACGTTCGCACAGCGTGCCAAGGACGCCGGTAACGGTGTCCTCGTGGCCGGCGAGAACTACGGTCAGGGTTCCTCCCGCGAACACGCCGCGATGTGCCCGATGTACCTCGGTATCGAGGCAGTCTTCGCGCAGTCGTTCGCGCGCATCCACAAGGCGAACCTGTTCAACTTCGGTATCGTCCCCCTCGCAATCGACGAGGAGACGTACGAGAAGCTCGAGCAGGGCGACGACATCGAAATCGTCGACGACGTGGCCGCCGCAGTCGAATCCGGTCAGGAAGAGTTCACCATCCGCGTGAACGACGACTGGGAAGCGACGGCGGAACTCAACGCGTCCGAGCGTGAGCGCAACATCCTCGCGGCCGGTGGCAAGCTGCCCCTCACGAAGCAGCAGGCCGAAGGCGGCGCAGCACCCGCGGACGACTAAGTCCACACCCACACTCCTCACATTTTTCGACCGGCGAGCGACTGCACCGTGAGCGTCTGTCCCGGGCGCGGTTCTCCCGCAGTCTCGCGGGGCGCGTCTGCCGCAGTCCCAGTCGACGAACACGTCGGCAGGCCCGTCGCGTTTTTGCATCCCCACCGCTTAGCGGCGAGTGTGACGGAGTTCGACGACGCCCTCGCCGACGACGTAATCGTCCGACGGGCCGAGCGTGCCGACTTACTCGACGTTCTCAGAATCGAGCGAGCGTGTTTCTCTGAGCCGTGGCCCTACTCGGCGTTCGAACTCTTCGTCGACGAACCGGCGTTCCTCGTCGCCGCGCGGGGAACCGAGATACTCGGATACGTCGTCGCCGACGTGATGCCGAACCACGGCAACGACATCGGCCACGTCAAAGACCTGGCAGTCCGCCCGGAGGCACGCGGAAACGGCCTGGGACGGCGACTCTTACTCGACGCGTTGACGGCGATGACCATTGCCGGTGCCGCCGTCGTCAAACTCGAAGTTCGCGCTTCGAACGAACCGGCACGAAACCTCTACCAGAGTGTCGGCTTTCGTCCCGCCCGCCGAGTACCGCGATACTACGGCGACGGAGAAGACGCCTTCATCATGGTCCTCGACATCCACGACTGGCAATCTCGCTGACCTCGGGCCACAAAGTCAAAAACGAATGACACGAAGGGGGTGCAGACCGTGGGAGTACTTATCACACTGCTTCTCGTAGTGCGCATGTGTCACCGTCTGGTGCGGTCCTCTGTGTGAGTGACGACGGAGCATTCGCAGACTCGCTTCAAACGTCACTCGAAGCACTCTCAACGGAACTGGCGGTTCGCCACGTTCGAACCGCAGGTTCGGCCCGCGCAGAACTGCTCGCTTCGAGCGACGACATCCAGTGTGTCGTGCTTACCACCCCCCTCGTCGAGAGCGACGGCCTCGAATTCCTTCGCGACGCCCGCGAGAGCGACGCGACCCTCCCGCTCATCGTCGCGGCCGACGAACAATCGTTCGTCCAGGACGCTGTAGATGCCGGTGCAACAGACTACTTCATTCGCGAGGGCGACGCCGACCCACTGTCGTGGCTGGGGTTCCGCGTGCAGAAGGCCATTTCTGACCATCGTATCGAGTGTTCGAACCAGGCCCGCCTCGAACAACAGCGGGTCGTCTCGGAAGTCGGGACCCGCGCACTGACGACCGTCGACCTGGACGAAGTACTCCAACTCGCCGTTCGTCGCGTGGGCGAGACGCTCGGTGCGGACTCCGTGTCGATTCTCGAACGACTCGACGAACCGAACACCTTCCGCGTCGCCGCCGGGACCGGATGGGCCGAGACGTTCGTCCACCAACCAATCGTCGCCGACGAGAAGACGCAGGCGATGCAGACGTACCAACGCGGACAGTCTATCGTCGCCGACGACTTCGACGCAGACGAACGGTTCGACCACTCAGAAGCGTTCACCTCGACAGGATTCGGGAGTGGCATGTGCGCCCCTATCGGGAGCGACGCGAGTCGGTGGGGAGTCATCGGCGCCCAGGCGTTCGAATCGGGTGAGTTCACCGACGACGACGTGCTGTTCCTCGAAAATATCGCCGCCGTCATCGGCGCGGCGGCCGACCGGCACGAACTCAAAGACGCCCTCTCTGAAGTGCTGGGCCGAATCGACGAGGCGGTGGTCGCGTTCGACACCGACTGGCGACTCACTTACGTCAACGAAACCGCAGAGGAACTCTTCGAAGAACCCGCCACCGACCTCTTCGGGCGAGAGATGCACGACCTCACGCCGGAGTCGGGGAGATTCCGGGGGGAGTTCAAGACGGCGATGCGGACCCAGCAGACCAGGACGTTCGAGGCGTACTCAGAAAACTCGGACACGTGGTACAACATCAAGGCGTACCCATCTGAGACAGGGCTCTCTGTCTACTTCACGGACATCACCGAACAGCACGAACGGGAGACGGAAATCGAGCAGTACGGGCGGATGCTCGAAGCCGTCGCCGACCCTGTGTACGCCTTGGACCGGGACGGCCTGTTCACGGCCGTCAACCCAGCGTTCGAGCGTCTGACCGGTCTTCCACGCACGGAGATACTCGGCGTCTCTGCGAGTTCCCTCTTCGACGAGACGGTCGACGACAGCGACGAGGTGTTCTTCACCGCCGCGAACCAAATCGTAGAGTTCGAACTGGAGAGAGCAGACGGCGAAGTCGTACAGGTCGAAAACCACCGGACGCCGCTCGTCGTCGACGGGAAATCGATTGGGTCGGTCGGCGTGTTGCGCGACGTGACAGAGCGACATCGCTACGAACGACTGCTCGCGACACTCCACGAGCGCACGCGTGAGATGATGAGTGCGACGGACCGCGAGACGGTCCTCAACGATGCCGTCGCGGCCTGTGACGAGGTGCTCGGCGACGCACGGACAGAACTGTTCGTCTTCGACGAGACCAACACGGCACTCACGCGCGTCGGTGAAGCAGGGACGGGACTCGGCGACAAACCACTCGGTGTCGGCCTGACCGAAGGAGGCGTCTGGGATGCCTTCGTCGCCGGCGAAGTCTCCGTCGTCGAAATCGCCCCCGACGGTGGCATCGTCGAAGGTGTCGAACGGGTTATCGCGGCCCCAGTCGGGCGACACGGCGTCCTCGTGACCGGCCATCCGGGAACCACCGCACCCAGTGACGTGGACGTCGAACTCGTGAACTTGCTCGTAGCCACCGTCGAAGAACTGTTAGAGCGCATCGACGCGGAGTCCGAGTTGCACGAACGTGACCGACGTCTCGCCGAACAAAACGAGATACTCCGGCGACTCGACCAGGTCAACACGACCATCAGAAGCATCAACCAGTCGCTCATCCGCGCGCCGACGCGAAGTGACGCGCTCTCGGCCGTCGGAAAGCATCTCGTCGAGACCGGACCCTACGCCGTCGTCTGGCACGTCGACTCTGACGAAGTTGGCGGCGAGTTCCATCCGAACCCAGAGGCGATTCACGGGGCAGATACCGCCTACGCCGACCGACTCAGTGAAGTCGCCTCGTCTGGCCCCCTCGCGGACCTCCTCGACACCGCCGTCGAGACGCAGACGATGCAGACAGTCGACGACGTGCTCAACGACCCGACGTGGGCCGACCACCGCGGGGACGCACTCACCTACGGGTTCCGGTCGCTCGCGGTCATCCCTGCGGTTGCAGACGACCGAATCGAAGCGCTGTTCGTCGTCCACGCGTCGGACCCCGACGCACTGTCGAACGAAGACGGACTCCTCGCCGAACTGGGTGAAACCACCGGGTACGCGCTCGCGACGACGAAACGTGCCGGTGCGATGCTGACAGAACGCCGGACGCAGGTGCAAGCCCGCCTCGGCGGTGACCGTCTGTCACTCGCGCGTCTGGCACGGCGAGTCGACCACGGCGTCGGACTCACGGGCGTCCTCCCGAAGTCCGACGGGTCGGTCATCGCGTTCGTCGTCACCGACGCCGACCCGGAGGCGGTGGTCGAAGCAGGCAGCGAGATTGCGACGCGCGTGCGACTGCTCTCGGAAGACGAGACGGGGAACCTATTCGAGATACGACTCCCACGCGAGTCGCTCTTCGAGACGCTGTACGCCTCGGAAGCGACGCTCCGGGAACTCCACTCGACCGGACACCAGACCACGCTCACCGTAGACGTCCCCGAACGGATTCGAGTCCGTTCGTTCATCGACACCCTCGACGCAGACTACCCGGGGACGACCCTCCTGTCCCGACGGACTGTCACACAAGCAGAAGAGTCACCGCAGACGTTCCAGTGGAAGATTCGCGACGAGTGGACCGACCGGCAGTTCGAGTCGATTCGAGCGGCCTACCTCGCGGGGTTCTACGAGTGGCCGCGTCGGAGTACGGCCGAGGCACTCGCGGAGACGTTCGACATCAGCGCACCGACGTTCCAGTACCACCTGCGGGCCGCAGAGCGGAAGCTAGTCGATAGCGTCTTCGAGTGACGTTCACTGCCATACCATCTGATTCTCAGTCGATACTCTAGGTGACTAGAGCCGTCACAGACGACACCACTAGCTGGATAGCAACGAGCGATATATCGACTACCGTTGTTGGACCCACTGTCGGCAAGACGCCGACGCGAACCGAACCATGGACGAAACTCGCGTGTTACAGGGCAACGATGTTGGATGGAACACTGGCACGACCGAAGAGGTCGTCGCTCGACACGACTGGGATGGACGGGACACTCTCGCTGTGACGATAGTCACTGCTGTCTCCCAGTTGGAAGACGTGGACGCTGTCGACCTTCCCCCACTATCGAACACCATCAATCCAGAAGCGCTCGACAGAGTGTTCGCTCAGCCGGCACGGGCATCGGCGACGGGCGACGCTGTTGGGCGCGGATCGATGAACCCTGCACGCGCACACGTTCAGTTCCGGTACGCTGCCTGCGACGTGACCGTTTGGGCCGACGGAACGGTCATCGTCAAGTCTGCCTAACAGCATCGAATCGGTATCACCACCACACCATCACCACCACCACCACCAGAAGCGGATAGTGGCCGTTTGTCGGCAGTTCGCCTCCCCCCACCACCATCGCGAACACGACGGCCACTTCATTCCCCTTCCGACGAACTGCGACGCATTTTGGTACACTCACACGCTACCGGAGGGTATGGGATACGCCTGTCCGGTCTGCGACGCGCCACAACGAGACGAGACGCACCTCGCGAACCATCTGGCGCTCCAAGCAATCGTCCACAGTGACGACCACGAGACGTGGCTCGACGACCACGCACCCGAGTGGGCGTCGATGAACGCCGAGGGACTCGGCCCCGTCGTCGCCGAACACGCCGACGAACACGAGTTCGACGAGGTGTTCGAAGATACGGTGGACCGCGGCCACGGACACGACCACACCCATGGCTACGAGCAACAGCAGTTCGGTGGGGGGCAATCGCTCTCCGGCGACGCCGCGCGCATCCTCGACGAGGCGAAGGACATGACGCGCAAGATGTACGAACACGACGACGACGGCCAGTCCGACGCCGATTCTGACGACGACGCCGACGGAGACGCCTCGACCACGGACGACGCCGACGAGAAAGAGTCGTAAGTCCGGGCCCCGAATCGGGTGGCGATGGAAACTCACGGGACGATTTCTCCGGAGACACGCGAAGCGGCCGAAGACGCGTTCGACCGCGTCGGTCCGACGGCGCAAGTCGTCGTCAGAGAGACGGCGAAAGCGATGGACTTCGGCCGGGACGAGTACCGCGAACGCGTGACGGGAGACGTCGTGGAGACGGTCCGAAACGCGCTGTTCGCCGAATCGTTGTCCGTGACCGTCGGGTCTCGCACCGAGTTCGACGACTGGTGTGAGTCGCATCCCGACTACGACGTGGTCGAACTGGGGAATCCCGACGTCGAACGTGTCGCGTGGCACCCGATTCCCTTCGCCGACACAGTCGTCGCCACCACCTTCCAGAACGAACGCGACGCCGCAATCAGCACCCTCCGACGCAACGCGTTCGGGAGAGTCTACCGCGACACGATTCTGGACGGTGACGAGAGTGACGCGAGCGGACACGAGGCAGTCGGAGACGGTGACGGCGGAGACGTCGGAGGAGACGACCGATGACCCACGACGGACGGCGACACGAGCGACTCCCGGACCCCGAATGGCCCGTCCTCGAATCGAAGACCGAGTACGAGACAGGCTGGTTTACCGGGGGCTACGACCTCGTCGAGCAACCGAACGGGACGACGAAGCGGTACTACTGGGCCGAACTCGCGACGGCAGTCGTCGTCGTCGCCGTCGCGGACGACCACGTCGTGTTCGTCGAACAGTACCGGCCGAACATCCGCCAGACGCAACTCGAACTCCCCGCAGGAATCGTCGAGGACGGAGAGTCCTTCAGCGACGCTGCGGTGCGCGAACTCCGCGAAGAGACCGGCTTTGCGGCAGACTCGGCGTCGCTCATCGGCGACGTGTGGTGTTCGACGGGCGTCCTTCGGCATCGACGCGGGTTCGTCTTCGCCGAGGGCCTCACCCCGGTCGAGCGCGATTTAGACGACAACGAGTTCCTCTCCGTCCACGCGGTTCCGGTCGAGGAGGCCATCGACCGGGCTACCGAACCGCCGACGAACGACGCAACCGTCGAAGGGATTCTCCTCGCCCGCGACGAAGGAGTGTTGTAGGCGATGGTCAGCGAAATCGACCCGGACGAAGTAGAATCGCGCCTCGAAGACGACGACCCACCACTCGTCGTGGACGTGAGTACGCCAGAAGACTTCGAAGCAGGGCACATCCCCGGCAGTATCAACGTCCCGTTAGACGACATCGTCTCGAACCTCGGTCGTATCAGCGGCGCGCGACACATCGTCGCCGTCTGCCCGCGCGGGGAAGCGAGCATCCAGGCGGTTCGACTCCTCTCGGCGTACGAAGGAACGAACGACGCGACGATAGAGAGTATGGCCGGTGGCCTCGACGCGTGGACCGGGCCACTCGAACGCGGCCCCGACGCGTAGCGCGACGAGTGCCGCCGCTCACTGCGGTACAGTTTCCGAAAAGTATCTCGACGCCGGGCTAAGTCAGAGGGCGGTCACGCGACGTTGAACCCCTTCTCGCGGAGGAAGTCCTCCACGCGGCCGCGGTGGTTGCCTTGGAGTTCGATGGAATCGTCTTCCACGGTCCCACCACAGGCGAATTTCGACTTTAGGTCCGACGACAGGCTATCCATGTCGACGTCCTTCGGGTCGAATCCCTCGATGACTGTAACCTCTTTTCCGTAGCGGCGCTCGTCGATGCGGATGACTATCTCCTGAGACTCTTTTGCGACGTCTTCGCAGACGCAAAGCTCCTGAGGCAGCCCGCACGTCGAGCAGACTTCCGACATTACAGTGTGGACGTACAAGATGGGGATATTAAACAGTATCGGGAGTTCGTAGCACGGACGCGCTAATCGAGCGCCCCTACTGCAGCAACAGACTGTCTCGACGGTTGTCGTCTGCGTCCCGGCCCGTCGTCACTGGTGGGGTGTCGTCACTGCCGTCGTTCGCGCCGTCTGCTGCCGACGAGTCAGCAGACGATTGCTGACCAGATGACCCGTCTGCCCGGTCTGCGCGATTCTCACTGCCGTTTCCCGAGGATTCTCCGGCAGTCTTGTCGGAACCGTTGCCGTTGCGGCCGTTCTCGGATTTCTCCTCGTCTCCGCCTCGCTTTTCTGTGGCTTTTTCCAGGCCCTTGCCGGGGTTGTCGCCGACGAGGTCACGAGCGATTGCCGCCACCTCAGGACCTGCGAGGCCGGACGCCGATTGACGAAGCGAGTCGAGTCGCTCCGCGTCGACACCGCGGGCTTCGAGGTCCGAGTCGGGGACAGTCTCCGCGGCGTCAGCCGTCCGGTTCAACATGGACTTCGTGCGCTCGATGTCGGCGACGACGCGCGTCATCTGGACACGGTACTGGTTCTCGGAGAGCGTGCCGTTCTCGTGCGCTGCGTGGAGTCGGTCTCTTCGTTGTTCGAGTTCAGTCAAGCGCTCACGGATGGTCTCGACCTGTCCGGCGACGACTGCCGCCTTCGAGGCGTTCGAGTTCGCGTTGGCGAGTCGGTTCTCGAACGTCCGTCGTTCGAGTTCGCCGTCCGTCTCGGAGCCCTGTACCCCGATGACGCCGGCGAGTTTCTGGCCGGGCGGCGTCTCGTTGGAGGCGGTACGCTGGTTCGTCGCGGTGCTGTTGTCGGCTGCCGCGGGTCCGTCGCTGGGGGCGAGCGCCGGTGCGACCGGTCCAGTTGGAGAGGCAAGTGCGAGTGGTGCACCAAGCGTCGCCAGGAGGACTGCGGCGGCGACGGCGAGCACGGCGGTTCGTCGGCTCATCAATTTCTCGTACGTCTCGTATTCGGATATAAACGGGCGGTCGTCCGCCCGAATCAACTCCATTCAACCGGAGTTCGTGGATACCCGCGAAGGCGACGCAGTCCATCGATTATTGCCCCATTGAACCACGTAAACGGTCGTAAGATATTTATACGCCTTCGGGCTCGTCGTCGTCCTCGGGGAGTCGAAGGACGTTCTCACGGCCGAGGCGGAACCCCTCGATGGTTCCCTCGTCGCGCATCCCGCGAACGACCTTGCTGGTCTTGGCGTCGGTCCAGTCGAGTGCGCCGGCGACTTCCTGTTGCTTGACCCGACCCCCGCGGGACTCGATGAGACGAAGCACCCGTTCTTCGTTGCTGAGGAGTTCGGGGGGCACGTCTTCCTCGTCGTCCGCGCCGTCGTCAGTCGCGCCGGCGCCTGCCGGTGCTGCCTCCGACTCGTCTGTCGTCGCCTCTGTGTCCGTGGTGGTCTCCGGGGCGTCCGTCGCGGCAGCGACTTCCTCGTCACTTTCGTCCGGTATCGTCGGCCCGTCGGGGACACTCGACGCTGTCGCAGCACCGGGTCCTTCGTCGTCGCCGAGCACACCACGCGACCGGAGGAAGAAGGCCCCGCCGACGACGAACAGGGCTACCACGGCGAGTGCCGCGAGTGCGCTCGTCGTGGGGAACGGGTCGTCGGCCTGACTCGCCGTCGTCTGGTCTGTCGGTGTGGCGGTCGAAGTGCCACCGGCACCTGCGCCCACTTCGAGGACGAGGCTCGGTTCGCCCGAGACGAACTCGGTGTCCGACCCACGCCAGATGACCGTGTTCTCGCGTGCCTCGTCCGGTTCGGGGGCAACCGTCACCGACCCGTACTCGTCCGGCCACGAGACGATGAGTCGCGAACTCGAATCGAGGAAGAACCCCTCGATGGCGTCGCCGACGACGAGTCTGTCGCCGTCGACGGCGGCGAAGTTCGACCACTCGAAGGAGTAGGTGACGACACCGTAACTATCCGGCAGTGAGCGGGTCTCGGCCGAGACGGAGACGTTCGTCGCCGTCATCTCGCGACCAGTCGAGTTCTCCGCCGCGGAGACGGTGTCGGCGATTCGTGACTCGAACGCGGACGTGTAGTCGCCCGGGTTGGCCTCGACGTCGTCTTGGAGTGATTGGAAGGCGTCGGTGGTGTTCTGGTCGTCTAACCGAGTCCAGTACTGAATCTCCCAGCGGGCAGACCCGTCGGACTCGACGTCGACGACGATGCGTGTACTATCCGGTTCGACACCCTGCTGGACGAGTGGGTCGATGCCGGGACCGGCGGCAGACCCATCGGGTGTGGCCGCGACTGGAGGGACTGCGGCGAGCACACACAACAGGATGCACAGGAGTGCGGGGACGGCGTCTCTCGTCGCCATTGCTCTCTCCTGTGGGTCCAGCCTGAAAAAGTGACGCGGTTCAGTCCGCCCAGCGTCTGACGACCGGCAGACGCGACCTGACGGCCCTGTCGGCGACGGCCATCACCTCGTCCGCCTCGGCCCGTGTGACACCGTGTCCGTACCGCGCCTGTTCGTAGATATCTGCGACCCGTCGCGTGCGTTCGTCGACGCCGACGCGGGACAACGCGGCGAGGTAGTGGCGCACCGTCTCACCCGGCCTGCGTGGCCGATAGTCGCGTTCGAGGACGAGTTCGAGGCGGTCGTACGCACGGAACACGTCGTCCGTCGGTGAGTCGGTCCGACGCTGGTACAACGCGACAGTCGCCCAGCGAACCTGCGTCGGTATCCGTGTCCGACGAACACCCGCGGCGATTCCCACGAGGGCCGCGAACCCGACGAAGAGCGTCTCACGCGACGGCAACTCCGGAAGGAGTCCGTCACCTTCGTCGGCAGCAGACTCGTCACCTGCGCCGGGTGTGCCGCCGATTCGCTCTTCGAGGCCGGGTGCGAGACCACTCTGCGGCGTCGCGTTCGTTCCGTTCGCCGTCTCCGTCTCGTTCGCCGTCTCGGTCGGCGTCGGCGTCTCGGTGTCGGATTCGTTCGTCTCCGCTGCGGCAGCAGCAGTCTCGTTGGTGTCGACGCCTTCCAGGCCTTCATCGCGAGCGTCGGTGAGCGTCGAGGTTTCGGCGTCGATTCGGGGACCGGCAGGCGTCGGGTCGAATCGGACCCAACCAGTGTCCTCGAAGTAGACTTCGACCCACGCGTGTGAGTCGAGGCCACGGACGACGTATCGGTCGTCGCCGACGCGTTCACCCGTGGTGTACCCGGTGACGAACCGGGCGGGGACGCCTTCGGACCGCAGGAGGACGACCATCGTCGACGCGTAGTAAGTACAGTAGCCTGCGTCCATCTCGAACAGGAACGACTCGGCGATGTCACCGTCTGGTCGCGACACCTGTAGTGAGTACTCCTTGTTGGCTTCGAGCCACTCCTCGACGGCGACAGCCTTGTCGTACGGCGTCTCCGCGTCTGCCGTAATCTCGGCCGCTCGCTCGCGGACACGGTCGGAGGTGCTGTCGGGGAGCGCGAGGTATCGCTCACGGATGTCGTCGGGGTAGTCGGTCCCCGTCCGTCGGAGCGACGCCGGCGTGTACTGCGGGACGGCGCTCGTCACGGTGAAGTTCTCGTCGGTGCCGATGGTCCGCGCGGGGCGAATGTTGCCCTGCTGCGTGACGAGCGTCTCGGACGAGATGTTTCCGCTGACGGCGACGGGTCGCCACGCACCGGGCATGGCGTCCAGCGGTGTCGCCGGCGAGACAGTCTGGCGGACGAGTCGTGACGGCCCTTCGGGGCCTTCGAGTCGGCCACCGGTGTACGGTTCAGAATCACCAGTTCTGACCCACCCAGTTCCAGTGTAGCGGTCGAACGACGCCGTCTGCCAGTACGACGGCGACGTGCTCTCGACTTCGAATCTGACCTCCGGTGAGAGGCTGATACTCCCGACGACAGAGATGCTGTCGCTGGCACTCACGAGACTCGCTTCGACGGTCGGTTGCTCGGCGACACCGCTGTTCGGGATGATTGGGGACCCACCCGCACCGGGAAGCACCGTGACCGTCGCCGAGAGGACGACCATCGCGGCGAGAACGACGACGAGGACGTCCAGTTGTCCGCCGTCGTGGCCGTACCGACCGATGCTGTCGAAGCCAATCGCGGCCATCCCCGCGCCGACGCCGACCAGTGTGAGCGGGCCGTTTGCGTCGCCCGTCAGGACGAACAACCCGAGGCCACCACCGGCGACGGCGACGGCAGGTGCGATACGCCCCCGGACGGCGAGATACCACGCGAGGAACGTCGGGGCGGGCGTCACCGCGAGTGCCCACACGTCCGCCGAGAGCAGACGAAGGACCGACAGTCCGCTGAGGAGGGCGACCGAATCGGCGAGGAGTCGCGTCGGCGAGAGCAACGCGAGTTGACTCGTCGGAAGCGAGAGGAAGTACGCAGCGAACCCACCGCCGACGAGGGCGATGGTGAGGAGGAGTGCGACTCGTGGCCGGAGCATCACGCCGACGACTGTCGCGAGGACGAGTGCGCCACCGGCGACGAGCAGGAACTGGTCACGCCGGCCGACCACGTTCGTCACGTCGTACAGGACGAAGAGGAACGTCCCGACGAGGACGAGCGTGGACGCTAAGGCGAGTACGTTCGCGTCGACGCCGGCGACGGTGTGGCGGGCCGCCTCGGGCGCCGACGACTGCCGTGTCGTAGACTCGGTACTCATCGACTCACCCCACGCTGGCCGTCGGTTCGCTGTCTTCCGACGACGTCGGCGGCCGTCGACTGTCTCTCGGTCTCGTGGCTGTCTCGGGTGCGCCACCCATCCGGTCGAACGTCTGCACCCGCGTCCGAGTCCGCACGGAGTCGGTCGTAGGTCGTCTCGCGTCCGGCGAAAGAGACGTACGTCTTTCCGGCGTCGCCGCGGACCACGACTTCCGCCGACGAGTCGGGGACCGACCCGGATTCGAGGCGCGAGAGGTGGGCGAGTACCCGGCGACGCTCGCCGGGGACCGCCTCGGTGACACCGACTGGTGACGAGAAGTTGACCGGGACGCCGGCGTCGAGGAGCGCACACGAGAGGGTCGCTGCGGCCTCTGCAACGTCGTCCTCGCGTCCATCGACGCCGCCGACGGAGATACTCACAGCGTCTGGATTGGCCCGGTCGAGGTACGTCTTCACCACGAGGTCACCCGACTTCGCGCTCGACTTCCAGTGGATGTCGCGGAGGGGGTCACCCGACGCGTACTCGCGCAGACGGTCGAACTCGCCACGATGCATCGCCTTCTGGTGGTCCGTGAGCGCAGACAGGTCGCGGCGTGCCGTCGTGGTGAGTGAGTCGATTCGCGGGAAGACGAGCACCTCGGAGGTCCCACCGGCAGTGAACGTCCGTGAAAAGAGGCCGAGCAAGTCGTGTGCGACGATTGTCGCTGGACCAAGCGTCGCCGGTCCGCGGGCACGATAGGTCACGTCGTACGAGATGTGACCGTCGCCGACGACGGAGTCGACTGTCGCATCACCGTCCAGTCCGTCCGAGAGCGCGTCCGTCGTCGTCGCGGGGAAGGTTCGTTCGCCGTCGATTGTGAGACGGACAGGTTCGGTCGTTCCGGGGAACCCGTCGTCCGGCGCGTCACGGGTGACCCGTGGGGCGTCGACGCGCCACAGTTGGACTGCACCGACGACGAGGGCAACCGCCACGGGGACGACGACGGCGTTGAGTGCCCGTGGGCCGAACGCGACGGCGTTGGCGACGCCGAGGAGGACGGCAGCGACGGCGACCCACCCTCGTGCCGTGAGTTTCATTCGACCGGGACGTACTCGAGTGCTCGTTCGACTACGTCGATGCCGTCTTCGCCAGTCGTCGTTCGGATACGGTGTGCCCAGACGCTGCGAACCTCGCGTTGCACGTCGTCGGGGACGACGTAGTCGCGGGCGTCGAGGGCGGCGCGGGCCTGTGCGGCCCGGATGAGCGCGATGGATCCACGCGGACTCACCCCGAGGTGGGCCCGTTCGCGGGTGTCGGCAGCGAGTCGCGAGACGTACCGTCGGACTGGTTCACTCACCGTCACTCCGAGGATTGTCTCGCGGGCAGCACGAACGTCCGCGGACGTGGCGACCGGTCCGAGTGACTCGATTGGATGGTGACCAGAGACACGTCCGAGGAGTTCCGTCTCCTCGGCTTCGTTCGGGTAGCCGAGGTGAATCTTCTTCATGAAGCGGTCGAGTTCCGCCAACGGGAGGTCGTAGGTTCGGTCCGGTTCGACGTCGTTCTGCGTCGCGATGACCGTGAAGGGGTCGGGAACTCGTCGCGTGACCCCGTCGATAGTCACTTGCAGTTCTTCCATGACTTCGAGGAGTGCCGCCTGTGTCTTCGGGGGAGCGCGATTGATTTCGTCGCCGAGGACGACGTTTCCGAACACCGGCCCCTTGCGGAACTCGAACTCGGAGGTTTGTTGGTTGAACACGTTCACCCCGGTCACGTCGGACGGGAGGAGGTCGGGCGTGAACTGAATCCGTTCGAACGACCCCTCGATGGAAGTCGCAATCGCCCGTGCGAGCATGGTCTTTCCGACACCCGGAACGTCTTCTAAGAGGAGGTGGCCGCGGGCGAACAGGGTCACGATGATATCTTCTATCGCGTCGTGGTGGCCCACGATGACCTGTTCGACGTTTTCGGAGATTCGTGTGGCGAGGTCCGATACCGCTTCGACCGAGTGCGCGCGGTCGACGTCGGCGTCTGCATGTACATCAGTCATTGATATCCCGGAATGTCTCGTCGACCACCGTGTGGTGGCCGAACGAGTCTCTGTCCTGTAATATAGGCTCAGCCTACCTAACGTTGCTGGGTGTGTGCACACCACATCCACACGAGTAGCGGCGGACGGGTCCCTCGTCGGGGCGAATCAGCGCAGACGTTCCCGGGCGTTTTTGTCGCTCGGCCGCCCCCTACCGGGTATGAACGCGGACGCCCAGCACGAGGCGGTCTACGGCGCACCGTCGGAGATGCTGGCGGTACGAGACGACCTGACGCCGATGCTCTCGCAGTACGCCGACCTCTGTGAGGCACACGACGACGCCCTCGTGTTGTTCCAGGTCGGCGACTTCTACGAAGCCTTCTGCGGCGCTGCCGAAGCAGTGGCGCGAACCTGCGAGGTGACGCTCACGAAGCGCGAAGACTCGACAGGCACGTGGCCGATGGCCGGCATCCCAATCGACAACGCCGCAGGCTACCTCGAACGCCTGCTCGACGCCGGGTATCGGGTCGCCCTCGCCGACCAAGTCGAAGACGCCTCAGAGGCCTCGGGACTGGTCGACCGTGCCGTCACGCAACTCATCACCCCCGGCACCGTCGTCGACGAAGAACTCCTCGAAGCGGGACGGGCGACTTACCTCGGTGCCGTCGCTCGCGAGGGCGACGACTACGGACTCGCCGTCGTCGACGTATCCACCGGTGAGTGCCTCGTGACGGGGGCAGACCGAGCGCTCGCACTCGAAGAACTGGAGCGACTCGCGCCCGCAGAACTCGTCGTCGGCCCGAACTGTGACCTCCCGACCCTCTCGTTCGACCCGATGGAGACACCGTTCGAGGAGGGCGCATTCGACCCAGAGACGGCCCGTGAGACGCTGTCAAGGTATGCCCCGCGGCCGGAAGCCGTCGTCGAATCGACGGTCGAACGTCGTGCAGTCGGAGCGCTACTCGCGTACGCGGAGTACGCACAGGGGGACTCGAAACTGGAGTACGTCACCCGCGTCACTCGGTTCGACCCGCGCGAGTTCCTCCAACTCGACGCGACGGCGATACGGAGCCTCGAACTCTTCGACTCGCGGGGCGCCCGCGCCGGGAGCACGCTGTTTTCGGTCCTCGACGAGACGGCGTGCGCACTGGGCCGTCGCCGCCTCGAAGCGTGGTTGAGACGGCCACTCGTCGAACGAGGCGCTATCGAGGCACGACTCGACGCGGTGGGTGCTCTCGCCGACGACGCCCTCTCGCGGGCGGACCTCCGCGACCACCTCTCGTCGGTCTACGACCTCGAACGACTCGTAGCTCGCATCTCACGTGAACGTGCCAGCGCCCGTGACCTGCGCTCGCTGAAGACGACGCTCGACCGCGTCCCCGAGATTCGCGAGACGCTCGATGGCGTCGATTCGGGCCTCCTCTCTGACCTCCGCGACTCGCTCGACGAACTCGAAGGCGTCCGCGACCACATCGACCGGGCCATCGTCGCCGACCCGCCACAAGAGATTACGGAAGGTGGGGTCATCGCCGAAGGATACGACGCCGAACTGGACGACTTGCGCGGCACCGCGGAGGACGGCCGAGCGTGGGTCTCGAACCTCGAAGCACACGAGCAGGAACGGACTGGCATCGACTCGCTCGAAGTCGGCTACAATCAGGTCCACGGCTACTACATCGAGGTGACGAACCCGAACCTCGACCGGGTGCCCGACGACTACGTCCGCCGCCAGACGCTGAAGAACTCCGAGCGCTTCTACACGCCCGAACTGAAAGAGCGCGAAGAGGAGATTCTCCGCGCCGCAGAGCGCGCCGACAGTCTCGAATACGACCTCTTCTGCGAGGTTCGTGCGGACGTTGCCACCGAATCAGCACGCATTCAGGCCGTCGCCGACGCCCTCGCCGACCTCGACGTGCTTCGCACACTCGCAGACGTCGCCGTCGCCAACGACTACGCTCGGCCCGACTTCCACGACGGAGAGACGGAAGACGAGGGGTCGAACGACGGCACCAGTGCAGGTATCGAAATCGACGCCGGCAGACACCCCGTGGTCGAACGCACCCAAGACGAGTTCGTCCCGAATCCCACGTCGCTCCCGCAGGGCGGTGTGGCACTCATCACCGGCCCGAACATGTCGGGGAAGTCGACGTACATGCGACAGGTTGCCCTCGTCTGCATCCTCGCACAGATGGGGAGTTTCGTCCCTGCGAACGCCGCCCGGTTGCCGGTGGTCGACAGAGTGTTCACCCGTGTCGGTGCCTCGGACGACATCGCCGGCGGCCAATCGACGTTCATGCGGGAGATGAGCGAGTTGACCGAGATTCTCCACAACGCCACCGACGACTCACTGGTCCTCTTAGACGAAGTTGGCCGCGGTACCTCGACGGCCGATGGCCTCGCTATCGCCCGTGCGGCGACCGAGTTCGTCCACGACGAAGTCGGCGCGATGACCCTCTTCGCCACCCACTATCACGACCTGACCGACACGGCGGACGAATGCGAGGGCGTCTTCAACCTGCACTTCTCCGCCACGCAGACCGACGGCGAAGTCACGTTCCTCCACAGCGTCGCCGAAGGGCCGTCGTCGTCTTCCTACGGCGTCGAAGTCGCACACCTCGCGGGGGTTCCGGCGACGGTGGTCGAACGCGCTCGGAACCTCGTAGAAGCGGGCGACGCGGGCGCAGAAGCGACTGGAACCGAGACCGACGGAGACGAAGGTTCAAATACCAAACCGGGACAACGCTCGGCCCACACCCGACCCGCCGACGATACCCGACCCGCCGACGGCAACACCCGACACACCGACGACGACACCCAACCGCCACGAGACGGACCTGAATCTCCACAAGACGGAACGCTCGCTGCCTACGTCGACGGACTGGAGAACGGCCACCGAACAGCAGACGGTGACGACCACCACGAAACCGACCCGACTGCCGACGCCGTCGCCCGCGACGTTGCCGACGAACTCCGCGAGGCGGACCTCGTGGATACGACGCCACTGGAGGCGCTAAACCTCCTGTCGGACCTCAAGCGGAGACTCGAATGATTCACCGCCTCGACCCGGAGACGCGCTCGAAAATCGCCGCCGGCGAAGTCGTCACGCGCCCGGCCAGCGTCGTCGTCGAACTCGTGGAGAACGCGCTCGACGCGGACGCAGAGACCATCGAAATCGGGGTCGACGGCGACGGAACCGAACGAATCCGCGTCGTCGACGACGGCCACGGGATGTCCGAGGAGAACGCCGCCCTCGCCGTCGAACACCACACCACGAGCAAACTCTGGGACGCAGACGACATCGAAACCGTCGAGACACTCGGGTTCCGCGGCGAGGCCCTGCCGAGTATCGCCACCGTCGCTCGACTCGAAGTGACCACGAACGCCGGGACGACACGTGGAACGCGCGTCGTCGTCGACGACGGCGAGAAGTCCATCCACCCAGCGGGCAGGGGTCGCGGGACGACTGTCGACGTTACCGGCCTCTTCGCCGACCGGCCCGCACGAAAGAAGTCGCTCGCCTCACCGAAAGCCGAGTTCGCACGCATCTCGTCGGTCGTGTCGCGGTACGCACTCACCCGACCCGACGTGCGGTTCGTCCTCCGCCACGACGACCACGAGACACTCACGACGCCCGGCACGGGGCGGTTCAGCGACGCGATGCTCGCAGTCTACGGACGCGACGCCGCGAGTCACGCATCGACGTTCGAGGCGACGCAGACCGTCGCACTCGCCGACGAGACAGGAACCGTCGACGTAGACGGCATCCTCTGTCATCCCGACGTGACTCGCTCCCGGCGTGACCACGTCCACGTCTCGGTGAATGGGCGCACAGTCGCCGACTCGAAAATCAGACGCGCGGTGGTCGATGGCTACGGGTCGCTCTTGCCCGACGGCAGAGAACCCGTGGCCGTCGTCCGCGTCTCGGTGCCGCCCGCGTGGGTGGACCACAACGTCCACCCGGCGAAAGCAGAAATCGAGTTCAGAGACACTGACGCCGTCACCGAGGTAGTCGAGTCGAGCGTCCGCGACGCGCTTTCGACGGCGGACCTCCGGCGAAGCGGCGAGTTGGCGATGGACCTCGACACGTCGCTCGAACCCGTGACGGCGTCGTCGGTGTTCGACGACGTCCGCGTCATCGGTCGGTTCCGTGGGTTGTACCTGCTCTGTGAGGCGGGCGACGAGTTGCTCGTACTCGACCAACACGCCGCTCACGAGCGAGTGAACTACGAACGACTCCGCGACGCTGTCGAATCCGCGGGAATCGAGTCCGTCCCGATCGACCCGCCGGAGAGCGTCTCACTCACGTCAACCGACGCGGCACTCTTGGAGGCGAACCGCGACCTTGTGGACGCACTCGGGTTCCGAGTCGCCGAGTTCGGTGGCGACACGTACCGGGTCGAAGCCGTCCCTGCCCCGCTTGGACGGCCATTCGCCCCCAGTGCGCTCGCCGACGTGGTTGCAGATGTCGCCGCCGGTGACACGCCCGACCCGCGAGACACGTTGCTCAAAGACCTCGCGTGTCACCCGTCGATAAAGGCGGGCGACGACCTCTCAGACGAGGACGCAAGTCGACTGGTCGAACGACTCGGGTCGTGCGAGACACCGTACACGTGCCCGCACGGCCGGCCGACGGTGTTGTCTATCGACGAATCGACGTTCGTCCGCGGGTTCGGCCGGCGAAGTGGGCGGCGTCGCTCGTAGAAGGCAATCGGGGCACGTGTCTCTCACCAGTTCTTGCAGTCGGCGCAGACGTACTCGCCGTCGTCGAGCCACGTCTTTTCGACCGACACACCGCACTGCGGACAGGTCGTCCCCGTCGGCGTCCACCGATAGGTTGCGAGCGTATCCACGTCGGCTGACGGGTCGTCGTCGGCAGTGGGCGTCTGTTCCGACTCCGGCGTCTGCTCCGACTCCGAGTCCGTTTCCGCGTCCACGTCTTCGCGTTCGACTCCCGTGGCGAAGTCGTCGAGCGAGCGGTTCGGCATAGTCCTCTCTCCGCAGGGCCGGCCCTTATCGGTGCCGACACCGAGGCGTGCGAAACCCACACAATCAATACCCCCGGATTCCGAAGTTCGCGTATGCCTACACTCACGGACTTCGTCATCGCGCTCTTACAGAGCGTCGTCGAACTGGTCGTGAACTTCGCCGACGTGGCGCTGAGCGACCCGCTTTCACCCATCATCATCCTCGTCGGCAACCTGTTCATCCTCGGGGCCGTCGGCGCGTTCGCCTACGTCGTCCTCGGCGCACTCGCCGCAGAACTCGGTATCGGCGTCACGCCTGGCTCTCGCGGTGAGCCTGCGCGGCGAGAGTAATCGCTTCTTCCAGGTCGGGGCCGATTGGTGACCCGACCACGACTCCATCTGCGTGGTCGAGCACCGCGGCCATCCGGTCGGTCACGTCGTCCGGGGTTCCGGCCATCGAGAAGGCGTCTATCATCTCCGGCGTGACGAGGCCGAACGCCTCGGAGAAGTCGCCTGCCGATATCTTCTCGCCGATGTCGCTGGCGAGTTCCGCATCGATACCGTGTCGGTCGAGGACCGGCGGGGCCGCGCCGGCAGTGATGAACGCGACTGGCGGGCGTGCCGCCTCACGTGCCGCGTCGGCGTCTTCTGAGAGAGAGACGCTCGCGTAGGCGGCGAGCGTGAAGTCTCCCCGTTCGTCGGGGCGGTCCTCGCGGCCGATATCGACCTGCTCGCGGGCCCACGCCAGGTCGTCGGGGTGCGACCCGTTGAACAGCAAGCCGTCGGCGTGTTTGCCTGCCATCCGGCACATGTGCGGTCCCTCGCCGCCGACGTAGACAGGCACCCCGCCGGGAACGTCGAAGTTGAGGCCGGCGTCGGTCGCTTGGAAGGTTCCGTCGTGCGTGACGCGCTTGCCGGCCCAGAGGTCCTGTGCGACTTTGAACGCCTCCAAGACGGAGCGCAGGCCGCGCTGGTCGTCGAGGCCGAGGTTGCGAAGCGTCGAGGGGTCGCCGGGACCGATGCCGAGGAGGCCGCGGCCACCGGACGATTCGGCGACGGTGGCAACCTTGCTGGCGAGCGTGACCGGGTGCATCTCGTAGGGGTTGGCGACGCCGGGGCCGAGACGGATGTCCTCTGTCTCTGCTGCGAGTCGCGCGAGGACCGCGAAGGGGTCACGGTTGTTGTAGTGACACGAGACGAACAGCGAGTCGTAGCCCTCGCGTTCGGCCTGCGTGCCCAGTTCGACGAGTCTATCGACCGGATGTTCCGGGGTGAGTTCGAGTCCGAGCATTGGTGTAGTGTGAGAGAAAGTGAGTCTGTGTACGTCAGGTCAGGGTTCGTACGTCCATCCGCGGAGCGCCTGTCGAACGAAGTCGCCGTCGACGTCGCGGAAGTGGGCGTCGCTCTCGCCGTGGTCGCCCCACTCGAAGCCGCGGACGACGACGACGGGCGTCCCGTCTGCGCCTTCGCCCTGCACGAGGTTGGCGGCGGCGGCGAGTTCGTCCACGACGCTCTCGACGGTGACGCCGAGTTCGCGCCCGTCGCGGTCTGACTCGCCACGCCAATCGCGTGACGGGGCCATGCCCGCCCACCCGATGGCGACGCCGCGTTGGCCGTGTCTGAACGGTCGTCCGCAGGTGTCGGTGACGACGACGCGGTCTGCGTCGATCCCTGCACGGATGCGCTCGGCGGACTCACTGGGTCGCTTCGGGAGCAACAGCAGGTCGTGGTCGGGGACGTTCGACCGGTCGATACCGGCGTTGACGCCGACGTGGCCGAACCGCGTCTCCGTGAGGAGGAACGGTTCGTCCATCACGAGGTCCACGCTCTCTTCGAGGACCGCCTGCGCGAATCGCGGGTCTTTCTCGTCGCCAGTCACGTCCGAGAGGCGCGCGGCGAGTTCGCGGGCCCGCGGACCGGCCGGGAAGTCGTCGAGGTCGGCGAACCGCCCTTCGGCCTTCGAGACGACGGTGGACGCGACGCAGACCACGTCGTCCGGGCGAAGGTCGACACGTTCCGAGATGACCGCCGCGAGGTCGTCGCCCTCGCGTATCTCGGGGACGTCTGGGACGGGAAACAGCTCCATACGAGTCCGGAAGAGGACGGCAGTGAAAAACGACTGGGTGTTGGCGAACCGGGCCGGTATCGGAGGCGGTGCATTTGTCGCTGTGGTGGCTGGCGAGTCTGCCGGAGGGCAGGGTCGTGGAGGGATAGTGGGTGGCGAGCGCCGACGTGTGGAACGAGATGGACGGTCTGTCAGTCGCCGTGGAGGACTTCGACCGAGAGGTCGCCGTCGTTGACCGTTCCGACCATCATCGTCGCCTCGTCGTCGGGACTGGCCGGCGCGGCCGTTCCGGGGTTCAAGATACGGACGCCGTCGTCTGTCACTTCGTCGACGACTTCGTGGATGTGGCCGGCGACACCGACTGCATCGGTCCCTGCGGCGTCTTTGACAACGTCGGCGACGCGCGAACAGTACCCAGTTCTCGTCCCCGTGCCGTGGGTGACGACGAACGTGAGACCGTCTGCTTCGACAATTTCGACGAACGGGAGGTCGACCTCGGGGGGGTCGACGTTCCCAGAGACACCGACGAACTCGTTCGAGATGTCGCGGAGGTGTTGGAGGGTCTCCGGAGAGTCGTAGTCTCCCGCGTGTATCACGAGGTCAGCCGCACGAATCTGGTCTTCGACCCAGTCTGGGAGTACCGCAGCACGGCCGGGGACGTGCGTATCGCTCATTATGGCGAGTCGCATGTCTCACCATCAGTCCCAATCTGGATAGTCATTTTGTCTGTCGCACACGTAGTTCACGATATGACACACGTCGTCACCGCGTTTCTCCGACACGGCGGGCGCATCCTCCTGACCCGCCGGAGCGACGAAGTCGGGACGTACGCAGGGCGGTGGGCCGGTGTCTCGGGCTACGTCGAGGGCGACCCTCACGACGCGTTGGACGACGCCCGTCGGGAACTCCGGGAGGAAGTCGGCGTCACCGACGCGACACTCGCCTGCGCGGGCCATCCGATGACCATCACCGACGGTGACCGCGAGTGGACCGTCCACCCGTTCATGTTCGACGTGAGCGACCGCTCGATAGACCCGAACGAGGAACTCGCGGCGGTAGAGTGGGTCCACCCAACCATCATCCCCGAACGGGAGACGGTCCCCGAGTTGTGGGCGACGTACCACCGAGTCGCTCCGACGCTGGAGACCGTTCGCGAGGACGAGACGCACGGGTCGGCGTGGATATCACTTCGCGCACTCGAAGTCCTCCGCGATTGCGCCGCCGACGCGGACTCGTGGGAGGTGCTCGTCTCCTTCGGCCGACAGCTCCGCGACGCACGACCCAGTATGAGTGCCGTCGTCAACCGGGTCAACCGAGTGATGGCCGAGGCGGACGGAGATATCGAGACGCTCCGTCGTCGCGCCGAGGAAACAATCGACGAGGCCGTCGTCGCCGACGAGGAGGCAGCAGCAGCGATGGCAAGCCTCCTCAGAACACGCGAGTACGACCGCGTCGCCACGCTCTCACGCTCTGGAACTGTGGTCGCGACCTTCGCCGATGCACACCCGTCCGTCGTCGTCAGCGAGTCGCGGCCGGGTGCAGAGGGCATCTCGGTTGCCGAGACACTCGCAACCGAAGGCATCGAAACGACGCTGACCACCGACGCCGCACTTCCCAGTCTCGTCGCAGCAGACGACGTCGACGTGGTCCTCGTCGGTGCTGATTCCGTCCTCTCCTCCGGGGCAGTCGTCAACAAAGTCGGCAGTTTCCCTCTCGCACTCGCTGCTGGCCGCGCTGACGTGCCCGTGTTCGCAGTCTGCGCCCGGGACAAGATACGCGGAGACGACGAGTTCGTCGGCGAAGACGGTGAGTCGTTGTACGACGGCGAGGCGTCGGTCGTGACCGAGAACCCGGTGTTCGAAGTCGTGCCTGCCGACCTCGTCACTGGTATCGTCACCGAAGATGGCGTCCTCGATGCTGACGACGTGTCCACGATTGCGTCTGAACACGCCGCACTCGCCGCGTGGGACGACAGTGGAACAGTCGAGTGACATCGCCCAGTATCGAGTGGTCGAACCTACGCCGTGAGAACGAACAAAACTGGTACCCTCTTGCCCGACCAACTCGAACGTATGACGACATGGGACGTCCGTCCGAGGTGGTGGCATGAACAGACGGCGTGCTGATGTGGCGGTTAGCCTCGTCGTCGCCGCCGTCTTCGTCTTCGGCGGCGCTCTCGCGTGGCAGACCTATCAGCAGAATCGCGCGCTCGACCAGACGATGGGTTCGATGATGGGAACGTCGATGTCGGCGGTCCACGGCACGAACCCGCTTTGGTACGTGTTCGGGACCGTCCTCCTCGCGGCCGTGATTGGTGGCGTGTACTTCGCGTTCCGCCGCGAACTCACCTCGAAAGGCGGTGAGACTGAACAGCGTAGACACGAAGACGACGCGCCTGCGGAGTCGAAAGACGAGGGAGCAGAGACAACCGACGAGAACGAGGCGACACTCGATGAGAACGAGCGTCCTCGTCCCCGTCTGCTCGACGTACTGCCCGAGGACGAACGCCGCGTTCTCGAACCGATTCTCACGTCACCGGGAATCACGCAGATAGAACTCCGCGACCGGTCGAACTTCTCGAAGAGCAAAGTGAGTCAGACCGTGAGCGAACTCGAACAGCGCGGACTGCTCTACCGCGAGCGACAGGGACGGACGTACCGCATCTACCCCGGCGACGACCTGTCACAAAATCAGGTGCAGTAAGCGCCCCCTCGCCACAGTTCTCCGTTATTCACCCGCTTTCCGCCCTGAGCAGCGTCCGCGGTCGAGAGGCCGAACGCGCACGTCCCGAATTCGCCCGGCACGAACGGTCCTGTGGCTGAGAAACGACGAGAGCAGCCGATAAACGTTCTCGAACGTTCTCCTGTCTCTGTTCACACCCACGTGGATAACCACCGGGCGACCCTACGAGAAACCGAGGCGAACGACAATGACCCAAATCACCACCGGACGATTGGTGCTCGTGGTGCTCGCAGTCGTCGGACTCGCGTTCAGCGCGTCCGTCGTCAGCGCGCACGGAACCGACAGCGTGACAGACGAGACGCCACCGTACGGCGGGACTGCCGACGAGTGGACCGCGTGGATGGAGACTCACATGACCCAGCACATGGGGCCCGGTGCAGTCGAATGGATGGAGTCGCACATGGGCGTGACCGTCGAAGAGATGGGCCAGTTCATGGCTGAAGACGGAGCGAGAGGACACGGTGTCACCGGCCGAAGTCCCGGCGGGATGTACGGTAGCGGGGGTGGCATGTACGGCGGTGGAGCGGGCTGTTAATCCTACCCACCGACCCGAGGATATGCTCCGCCGTACGAACTATATCCCGTTTTATCCGCTCGTCACGTACTTCTCAGCAGAGGTGAACGAGATGTCCGATATCGAACTTCACCGCCGCCGATTCCTTCTTCTCGCAGGGACGACGACGGTCATGGGACTTGCGGGGTGCACGACAGCACCACCAACGACAGATGGGCAGGGGAGCGAGGGCGAGACAACGACGACGGAGACGGGCGGCGCTGGTGCTGAACTCGACGACCACCACGATGCCGACGACCACCACGATGCCGACGACGAGTATCACAGCGAGGACCACCACGACGAAGAGTCTGCGGAACACGTCGAAGACAGTCACGAACACGACGAACAACTCACTGGGCCGCTCGACAGTGCCGACGTCAGCATGGTCACCACGCAGACCGGCAACCACTACGAACCACACATCTGCTGGGTCGACGTCGGTGGGACAGTCACGTGGACGAACGAGCGTGGGTTCCACTCGACGACGTCGTACTCCCCGGAGAACTACAGACCACAACTCATCCCCGATGGGACAGCATCGTGGAATAGTGAGATTATCACCGAGGGTGGTGGGACGTTCGAGAAGACGTTCGAGACGCCCGGCGTCTATCACTACTTCTGTCTCCCGCACGAGTACGAGGGGATGATTGGAAGCGTCATCGTCGGGACTCCCGACCCGGAGGGAGAACCTGCTCTCGCCGACCCGCCAGCGGAGTTAGCCGAGCCAATTCGCGAGCGTCTTCGGGAACTCGACGCGACGATTCACGAGGCCCTCGAACACGCGGCGTGACCGTGCGAGTTTGGTGAGTGTCGTCGACGCGGTGAGTTGGCTATCGGCAGTCACACACGACACCCACCGAGGCCACAAATGAGATGGATTCATCACGCTCGAAATCAGAGGTCCACTCGGTGGCGATGAAGAAAGTTACCCCCACTCAGCCCCTTGTGATGATGGATTTTAGCTGAGCCACCATCTTACGAAAGCGACGAGTCGGTACTGTGCAGTTATGAGTGAATTCTGCGTCCAGCACACACCAGCGCTCTAAGAGCACCTGGGTCTCGTCTTCTGTGGGCTACCACGCCTGTCGAATCAAAATCGTCACGAGAACCGATGGACTCGGCGAACAGCGAATGTTAGACAAGAGGCACAAAACCGAACGGAGAAAAGACCACGCGAAACGCGTCTCATTCGTCCAACTCTACAGGGCATCACGCATCGGGTCGAGCGCCGATTCGACCTGTTCGATAGCCGCGCCGAGGTCAGCGCCGACGGAGTCGAGCGTCACGACTTGTTGGGAAGGGTTGTAGGTGATGAGACCAGCGTCGTCGAGTTTCGGGAGATCGACGTGGTGCAGCATCACCAGTACCTCTTCGTCGATGGTGCCCTCGTGATTCGTGTCGTCCTGCGAGAGATTATCTGCCAAGGAGAAGAGCGTGACAGAGCCTGAGAGGGAACAGAGTACGGTGAGGAGGTCGCGGCGGCGTTTCTTGCCGAGAAGGTCGAATATCTCGTCAGGAGAGCCGTGGCGTCGTTTCGTTGGTCTCTTCGTACTCATAGACAAATCAACGAACTACATTCAGAAAAGCGGTTGTGAGGACTTCGGTTGAAACAACAGGAACTCTCGTTCTCGAAACACAGGGTTTCCCCGTTATTTGGCGCCAATCGATTCACAGGTCGCGGTCGAGAGTGCGAACACATTGAATATCTAAACCACCGTACAGTTAGTATGGTGTCTTTTGATCGGGAACGGACGGAGGACCGAACAGTCGAACTCTTGACTGAACTCTCGTTGACCGATTACGAGGCACGTACGTTCGTCGGACTGCTCCGACTGGGCAGGGGGAGCGCACGGGAGGTGAGTGACGTGGTCGAAGTCCCCCGGTCGCGGGTGTACGACGCAGTCGAATCACTCCACGAGATGGGACTCGTCGATATTCGGTACGGAACACCGAAAGAGTTCATTCCCGTCTCTCACGAGACGACTGTCCGGAAGTTCGTCGTGAGGTACGAAGACCTGACCGAAGAACTCTCCGACGTACTAGACCAACTGAGCCCCACGGGGCGGGAGACAGAACAGATTGGGGTCTGGACGGTCGCCGGCTCGGAGAACATCACCCGTCGAGTCGTCGAGTTCATCGACGGTGCAGACGGTGAGATAATACTGATGAGCGACGAGGCGTTGCTGACCGACGAAATCACCGACGCACTCGTGAGAGCCGAAGAAAAAGACAAAGACGTCTACGTGACCGCCGTCGACAGCGAAACAGAGGACATCGATTCGATTCCCTCGGATTCGACCGTCGTCGAAACGCTCTGGACGTGGTCTGGGTCACACGTCTCTCGGATTTTGCTCGTCAACGACGAGATTACCCTCGTAAGCGTCGAACGACCGGCGAGTGACGGAGAGACCACAGAAGTCGCAATCTGGGGTCGCGGGGCGAAGAACAACCTCGTCGTCGTTCTTCGAACCATTCTCGCAGTCCAGTTCGGAGAAGACCGTGAAGCGTTCGACACGGAACTCGATCGCGTCGAGACGACAGACGACTCTGTGGGAGAGCGGACAGAAACAGATACTCACAAAGAGGAGTCGTAAACCGAGTCTGCCTCACGTCGCTCTCGTGATGAGACATTCCATCCGAACCACCACGTACTGACCCGAGAGCAGTGCGTTTGGTTTCGCGATGACCAACTGGTACGCCCACGAGACTGTTCCATCGACATTATCTCATCAAGCGACCAACACTACAACATGGACCGTCGGGCGTACCTCGGCCTCCTCACAGGAGCAACACTCAGTTTTGCAGGGTGTACCGAAGGGAACGCTCGGCCACCAGTTGCGGGCTTTCCCGCGCCGGGGAACCCCGACCCAATCGTCCAAGAGGGATTCCCGGCGACAGTCTGCAGTAACCCACCGTACCTGAGCGACGGCATCCACGCGGTAGTCGAACCCGCAGTCGGCCCCGACTGGGAGGACGTGACCGTCCCCGAGGAGTACCGCTTTGCCGACGAAACGGGTCGGGGCCTCTCCGCGGACACCTACGTCGTCGGTGTCGAATACGACGGCGCGGCCCGTGCGTACCCACTTTCTATCCTCTGGTGGCACGAAATCGTCAACGACACCCTCGGCGGCGACCCGGTGCTCGTGACCTACTGTGCGATGTGCGAGACGGGAATGGTCGCAGAACGCCGCGTCGGTGGGGAGGAGACGACATTCCGTGTCTCCGGGCAACTGTGGCAGGCACCACCGCCGTATAGCTACGCCAGCGCGGAGGAGGGGCGCGTCTTCGGTGCGTCCGTGCTGACAGGGGAAACCGAGTTGCGCACCGCGGCGAATCTGGTCCTCCTCGACGAAGCGACGGGGAGTTACTGGAGTCAGATACTCGCGCGCGGCATCTGCGGACCGATGTCGGGTGAACGAATGCGCATCCTGCCGTCCTCTGTGGCGACCTGGGCAGAGTGGCGGGAGAACTATCCCGACACCGACGTGTTGCTCCCGCCGCCGCAGTCGAAGACGGCGTAGTGCGAACGAGACGGTACCTACACACCGCGTGCGACACCGACGCACGACTCCGCGGGAGTTTCCCAGCACACGGACCCACGTCACACATGGACCGACGGACGTTTCTCGGGGTGCTCACCGGTT
>NZ_LOPV01000044.1 GCF_001469865.1 Haloferax profundi | reverse complement strand
CGGGTGTACCGGCGGGGATATCCGGCCGCCGATAGCGGGCTTTCCTGCTCCAGAAAACCCGGACTCGACGGTGATTCACGGCTTCCCGGGAACTGTCTGTGGCGACCCACCGAACCCGTTCATCGGCATCGAGGCGGTTCTGGACCCGGCGGTCGGTCCCGACTGGGACGGACTCGGCGTCGCAGCGAAGTATCGGTTCGGCTACGAGGTTGGGCCGGGCCTCTCTGCAGACGCGTACGTCGTCGGGGTGGAGCGAAACGGCGCGGCACGTGCGTACCCGCTTTCTATCCTCTGGTGGCACGAAGTCGTCAACGACACCCTCGGCGGTGACCCGGTACTCGTGACCTACTGCCCGATTTGCCAGTCAGGGATGGTTGCGGAGCGTCGTGTCGACGGCACGGAGGCGGTGTTTCAGGTCTCTGGGCACCTCTGGCAACCGCCCGCCGTCTACGGGTTCGCCAGCGTCGAGGAGGGCCGGACGTTCGGTGCATCTGCGTCGTCCGGTGAGGCAGAGGTCCGGAACTCGGGGAATCTCGTCCTCTACGACGAGGAGACGGGGAGTTACTGGAGTCAGCTACTCGCGAAGGCGATTTGCGGGTCGCAGTCGGGCGAGCAGATGCGTATCCTCCCGTCGACAGTGACGACGTGGGGTGAGTGGCGCGAAGCGCACCCAGAAACCGACGCACTCCTTCCCCCGCCGTGGTCGAAGACGGCGTAACCGAGTCGCGTCGCGACACACTCGGTGTCGAAACCGGAGACCAGCGCCGAGGGCGCAAGTTCCTTCGTGTGTCAGCGTGACCCGGGTTCATGCACATCGAACGCCTCGCAGTCGACCCGTCTGTCGGCCTCGCGATGCCGCCACAGCGACTTCTCGACGCACTCGCGGACCTCGACGTGCCGGTCGAACTCGTCGACGAAGACGAGCAGTTCGGACCCGGCGACGCCGTCGTGTCGTTCGGCCACCGGGACAGTTTCATCGACGCGGACTGGGTCCACTGCATCCGCGCAGGATACGACGAGTTCCCCGTCGGCGTCTACGACGAGGCAGGGACGTACCTCACCAACAGCACAGGCATCCACGGGACGACGGTCGGCGAGACGGTCATCGGCTATCTGCTGACGCTCGCGCGCAGACTCCACGTCTACCGCGACGCACAACACGACCACGAGTGGACGCGCCCACGGTACGACGAACCGTTCACGCTCCGCGACGAGCGCATCTGTGTCGTCGGCCTCGGCACACTCGGGCAGGGAGTCACCGACCGTGCCGCCGCCCTCGACATGGACGTGGTCGGCGTCCGCCAGTCCGGCAAACCAGTCGACGGCGTCTCGACAGTCTACACGCCCGACCAGTTGCACGAAGCGATTCGTGACGCGCGGTTCGTCGTGTTGGCGACGCCGTTGACCCCGGAGACGGAGGGGATGATTGCCGAACCGGAGTTCGAGACGATGCGAGACGACGGGTATCTCGTGAACGTGGCGCGTGGGCCAGTCGTCGACGAAGCGGCCCTCGTTGCGGCGTTAGAGCGCGAGGCGATTGCGGGTGCTGCGCTCGACGCGTTCGACGACGAACCACTCCCCGAAGACTCGCCGCTGTGGGACTTCGACGAAGTCGTCCTCACGCCTCACGTCAGCGCGGCGACGAGCAAGTACCACGAAGACATCGCCACGCTCGTCCGTGAGAACGTCGAGAACATAGCCGCCGGCGAGGCGCTTACGAACCGCGTCGTCTAATCGGGAACGGCCTCATCGACCGTTCAGAGGAACTTGAACAGGTCGTCGCGGCCCTGTTCGTGCAGGTGCGAGCGGAGCGCCGTCTCGAGGTTCGAGATATCACCGCGCTTGGCGGTAATCGGCGCGACGACGTTTCGCCACTGCTTCCACGGTGGGAACAACCCGAGACGGTCACAGAGTTCGTTCAGGCGTTCGTCTCTGTCGTCGACTTTGTCCATCTTGTTTACCGCGACGACGGTCGGAACGTCGAGTTCGTCGAGGAAGTAGAACATCTCCACGTCGTGCGGGATGGAGTCTTCTGTCGTGTGACGGTCGATGATGTCGATGACACTCTTGCCGTCGACGACGAGGACCGCCGCGAGGATGTTGTCGGCGTTCTCCTCGATGTAGCGGACCACGTCCGTCTTGATTGCCTCACGGGTGTCGGCGTCGACGCCGGACATGAACCCGAACCCGGGGAGGTCCGTGAACATGAACTTCTCTGCGTTCCAGTCGAAGTGGTTGGGTTTGCGGGTGACGCCGGGTTTCTTGCCCGTCGTGAACTTGTCGTGACCCGTCAGTTCGCGCATCAGTGTCGACTTCCCGACGTTCGACCGGCCGACGAGAACGATTTCGTCGCGATTCGGTCGGTCTTCGAACATACCGAGGCTTCGCCATCACGACAGATAAGAGAGACGGAACCGACTCGGTGCGACACGATAGTCAGCGGGGTCACGGACTGCAAAAACACTGCCTCGCCACTCGTCGTTTCGTTCGTCGAGAACACACGGTTCGGAGGCGACAGCCTCCACAGCATGTCACCCCGGGGCGTGTGGTGGGTTACGACCGAGTCGTCACACCCAGCTTTCGGGTAATTCGCTGGCGTTTCGGTCCAACAGGCGGAGCACCGGTTCGATTTCGTCGAACCGCGGCCCGCGTTCGATAGCACCGCTCTCGCGGTCCCACGTGATGAACTTCGCGCCATCGAGTTTCGGGAGATGGAGATGGTACAGTTCCACCTCCAACTGTTCGTTGTCGGCATCACCACCGTCGGCAACGACCTGTGTTGCTCGTCCAAGGCGCCCGACGTCACCCTCACAGAGGTCCATCAACAACCGTCGCCGATGGATGTTTCCGAGGGCGTCGAACGCATCGTCGAGACGAGGGGAAGGAGTCGCCGCCATCGTCATCGTCCCCACTGGGCTATCGCAGGGACCACGGGGCGCTCGGCAGACGCCGAATCAAAGCGCCGCTGGGCGGTCTTCACGGAATCTCGCGAGGGATTCCTCGGAGACACCACCTTCTGTCGAGTCTCTCGCGAGACAGTTCCAGTCGACAGCGTGTACGCTGGAGTGCCCCCACGGCACTGCTGGATAGCGTACAGATGTCGAGAGTTGTGTGTAGTCACGCTCACTTCCCCACCAACTAATCACTAGTACAATCATACCCTCGTTGTGCTTTCACACTCCGGCCGTTCAAGTGAGGGCGAACGTTTGAGCGCGTCAACGCCGGTCACGACTGGGAATGAACAGAGGGTTCAAGACCTTGTAACGAGAATTCGGGGTGAGATGGCCGTAGTTGCTGAGTTGACGATTTCTTCTGAAGACTTCGACCTCGGTCGAGTGACGTCCATCGCTGGAGGCATGCACATCGAACTCGAGCGTGTCGTCCCGACCGGGGATGACATCATGCCCTTCTTCTGGGCGAAGGGCTCTAACTTCGAGCAGTTCGAACGGGCCGTCCGTGAGAATCGTATCGTCGAGGAACTCCAGGCCGTCGCCAAGGTCGGAGATCGCGTGCTCTACCACGTCTACTGGGGGGAAACTGTCTCGAGTCTGACTACCATCCTCACTGAGAGTGAAGCGACAATCCTCGAAGCACACGGGAACACCCCGTGGTCCTTCCGACTCCGCTTCAACGACCACGCGGGCCTCACCGAGTTCCACAACCTCTGTCAGGAGGAGGGAATCGACTTCCACGTCGAACGCATCTACACCCTCGTCGAAGAAGAGACGGGTGTCTACACGTTCGACATCACACCCCAACAGCAGGAAGCGCTCGTCACAGCCGTGTCTGAGGGATACTTCGAGGTGCCGCGACGAACCACACTCAAAGAAGTCTCCGGACAACTCGGCATCAGTCCGCAGGCCGCGTCTGAACGCATCCGGCGCGGCGCAGACACCGTCCTCCGGAAGGTCCTACTGTCCCGGTCGGCAGCAGACTTAGACTGAATTCGGTGGGGCCAGAGTTAGATACGCCTGACCAGTCGAAGTGACTCGGGAGCGTCGTCTGTGCCGACCGAGGCCACGACTTCGAACCCCTGCTCTCTGTAGAACGAGAGCATCTCGTCGTCACCATCCGGACACCAGGCCCACTGCTGGCGCGCGCCTGCGACGACCTGTTGTGCGGTGAGTGTCGTGAGAACCGCGTTCCCGGCCTCGGCACGATGTACCTCCGGGTGCGTGTGGAGCGAAAAGACCTCGCCAGACGCGTCGTCGGTGAGTCTACCGCCACCGGCGGCGACGACAGTATCGTCTTCGACGGCGACGACCCACCCGTGGTCACCGTCCGTCCGTTGGACGTCACGCGCGAGTCGTTTCTCGTCGACCCGAGTCTCCACGAGTGTCGCCGTCTCGTCTCGTGCGGACTCCCCACTCCCCGCGTCACGCCACCCCGTGGCGCAGATGTGCGCGATGTCCGATACGTCGGTCTCTCTCGCAGTCCGGACGAACATACCCACTATTCGTGGAGGACTCGCAAAATTGTTTCGTGCAGATAGCTCGTGCAAAGAAAATAACTCGCAATCGGAGAAAAATCTCTGGTGAGCGAGGCGAGGACCTTTCCTCGATGCGGGCCAGAGACGACACCGAGATGGACAAATCGGACCTCCGGGACGCGGTGTGGGACGAACTCGAAACGTCGGGTGTCGCCCGGTTCCCGTTTCCGCCTCACGGTCGTATCCCGAACTTCGACGGTGCGAACGTCGCGGCCGAGCGACTGGCCGAGACGTCTGCGTGGACCACCGCGACGACAGTGAAGGCGAACCCGGATTCACCGCAACTTCCGGTTCGGCGACGTGCCCTCCGCGAAGGCAAGACCGTCTACATGGCCGTCCCCCGCCTCCGCGACGAGGAGTGTTTCTACGAACTGGACCCCAGTCGTCTGGACGACGACCATCTCGATAGTGCACCCACCGTGTCGCACGTCGAGGAGTACGCCGACACAGTCGGCCCGGAATCCCTCCCGGTAATCGACCTCGTCGTCTCGGGGTCGGTCGCAGTCACCGAAGACGGCGCGCGAATCGGGAAAGGCGAAGGGTTCAGCGACCTCGAATACGCGGTCTTGCAGGGTCTCGGTGCCGTCGACGACACGACCACCGTCGTCACGACAGTCCACGAGAGACAGGTCCGCGACGACGCCCCAGAACCGGACGACCACGACGTGCCGATGGACCTCGTCGTCACGCCAGAGCGAACGATTCGAACCGAGACGCCGTACCCGCGGCCATCTGGTATCGACTGGTCGGCCCTCTCGGACGAGCAACTCGCCGAGATGCCGGTACTACGACGACTCCGTCACGACTAGCGACAGCGGGGGCCTTCGGTTCGCCAGCGTGACCGACGTGGGACCGGCGAAGAGACTGGCAGAGAGAAAGTCGGTGGGGAGGACACTGCCGCCGACGGTGACGAGTTCGTCGACGAGTGGCACAGTGCCGAGTATCGACGTGAGAATCGCACCGGCGACGAAAGCTAACAGCAACAGGACGACCACGAACGCGGCGCGGGTGCGGGCCGAGTGCGACCCCGAACGCCCGGCGGTTCTGGAGGAGTTCGCTCGGGACAACTCGTGTCGAAGGTCGTCTCGTTCGCGTTCGAGTTCTTCGAGTCTGTCGGTTCGAATCGCCTGCACACCGACGCCTGTTCGTTCGAACGCCCGGGTTACCTCGCGGACGAGTCTGTCCCGAAAGTCGTCGTCGCTCAGCGACGTCCGTTCAGTAAGTTCGCGGACGTTCGCTGTCACCGTCTCAGTAATCTCCGTGAGACGGTCGTCGGCCAGTCGTTCTTCCCACTCTTCGCGGGCCGATTCGAGTGCCGATTCGGTCGTGCCGAGTGGCCGGAGTGGACTCGAACCGGTCCCACCGGGAGTGACGACGAGGAGTGCGTCGTCCGTCTCGGGGACGCGTCCGTTGTTCCCGACTGCGAAGGACCCACGGAGGCGTTCGTCTTGCAGAATCTGTTTCACCACCGCGAGGCCAGTCCGAACGTCTCGGGTCTCGAAATCGGCGTGCCGTCCGGTCCGAAGCAGGTGCGAGACGTACTCACGCTGGTCGCCGAGTGTGACGTCTTCGGAAGACACCTCCGAGAGAGCGAGGAAGGTGTGGACCCGGTCGTTGTCGGACGTCGTGTCGAGTCGCCACCCGAGTTCGTCTACCCGGTCTTCGATTGCCTGCCGACACGCGACGAACAGCGACTCGACGTCGTCGCCGCTGAACGTCGCGTAGAATCGGTTCGACCGTCCGCCGGGCCGGTCGTGGGCCCGAAACGCGCAGACGAGTGTGGGGTTCGCCCCCGTCGTGTCGGCGTACAGGAGGACTTCCTTGCGGTCGAACCGTTCGTATCGGTCTTCGGTCGGACCGTCGCCCATCACTGGGTCGCCGAATCGGTCGTATATCTCGAGGTCGGTCATCGTCCTCGGCCGAAGTAGTCCAACAGGCGGTCGAATCCGACCGGGACCAGGTGTCCGTCCGCAGTTAGCGACGGAACGCGATGGATTCGCTCTTCTCCACCGTCGACACCGTCGCCGTCCGCCTCGTACGACGCCGGTCGGGTCTCGAACCACACCGGGTGAATCGTCGACCCAGTCGCTCTCTCGACGAGGGAACGCACCTGTTCGCGCCGGGTGAGCGTCCGTTCGACGTACTCGCTGAAGTCGTCGAACGCGGAGTACGGGTCGAGACCGGTCTCCTGTTCGAACGGTTCGACGAGGAGGTCACACTTCGTCGCCACGAGGAGGACCGTCTTCCCCGCCGTCTTTTCGACGATTTCGTGGTACGTTCCGATGTCGAGTGATTGGCCCGTGACGTGTTTTTCGACGTCGATGGTGAGGACCAACACGTCCGCGGCGGCGACGCCGTGTTTGATGTCCTCCATCGCGTCGACGTTGAACCCCTCGGCGTCGACGTACTCGCGCAACTGCGCGTCGTCCATCGTGATGATGTCGGGAACGAGTGAAAGCCACTCACCAGCGTAATCGACGGTCTGCACCTCGACGTTCTTCGGAAACGCAGTTCCGTGGACGAACTCGAATCCGAGGCGCGTCGATTCGTCCAGGTCGTTTCCAGGGATGGGCCACCAACTGTTTCCCGACCCCGACATGCGCATCAGTTTGTCGTCCACCTCACCGAGGAGGTGGTACAGTTCGCTGTTCGGGACGGGGTCCATCTCGTTGGTGACGCCTTCGGTCGCCTGATAGTACGCACCGAGCATCAACAGCGATTTCCCGGACTGAGACGGGCCGAGGACGAAGAAGTTCGTCTCGGCGTCGTACTCGATGAACCGCCCGAGTGTGACGACGAAGACGCTGGTGAGGGCCGCGTCCACGAGGAGGTTTCGACCGGCGGGGTCGGCGAGTCCGACCCCGCTGTCGACCGACGCCGACGACTCGAGTATCGGCAGTGGATACTGGACGTGTGCTTCGAGAAACCCGACGACGACGAGGAGTGACCCCAGATAGAACACCCACTGGGCAGCGTCGCGGAACTCGGTCTTCCTGCCTTCGAGCAGGCCGGGGATGTCCCGAAGACCACCGAGGAGGACACCCACCAGTAGTCCGGCCCCCAACCATTCGAGGTTGCCCGAGAGGTTCAGATTCCCGCACACGAGGCCGAACTGACACAGTCCGACGAGTGCGGTGAGTGTTCCGACGACGAGGAACAACCCCTGGAGGCGCTTTTTGGTGTCGAACAGCAGTAACAGCACGACGAGACCCCACCAGACGCCGAGGAGCAGGACGGTGAACGACGCCAGACTGAGGACTCCGAGGTCGACCGGAATCAACACCAGACGGTACGCGAGTCCTCTGGACTCCCACGCGAGGCCGAGCATCGGTGCCAGCATGGCCGACGCACCGACCACGACGAGGAAGTACGCGACCACCGAAATCATCTCGTGGTTGTCGGTGAACGCACCGAGTCGCTCCCGAATCGGTGTCGAACGCGCGTCGGGCGTGCGTGTCTCAATCGTCTCCATCGTCTTCGAGCGATACGATTTCGTCTGGGACGCCAGTCGCGTTCGCAGCGGTACTGTCGCCGTCGGTGAGCGTCGTCGTTTGTACCTCGATGTCGCCGTCGAACTGCTCGTCCGACGACGGGTCGGTTATCAACACTCGCTCGAACGAATCGAGGAGCGTAGACGTCACCTCTGGGTCACTCTGCAGGAACGTCCGCACGTCGTCGGTGTACTCGACGTTGAACATCGACTTTCGACGGACGAAGTTCCCGTCTTCGAGACCGTACGCGTGGTGAATCAGGATGTCGTCGCCCAGTTTCGACTCGTATTCGTAGTACTTCTCGGCGTACCCTTCCGGGCCGACCATGAGTCGGAGGTTGTCGAGGAAGACGCCCGTGATGAACGACGTCATCCCAATCTCCCACGCCCCGCCGAAGTCGCACTCCCACTGGCCGTACTGGGAGTTGTCGAGTTCGAACGCGTTCTGGAAGGGCGACTGCAGGTCGACGATGCCGTGGAGTGACGCCTCCGAGGCGAGACCCACGTGAACGTCGATGCCGTCGTACCGACGCTGGTCCGCTATCAACTTCCGCTTGCGCAACCCGCAGTACTGAGTCGAGCGCGCTTTGTCGGCGAGTTCGTCGACGTGGCCGGCCAACTGCTGTTTCTCCTTACGGTTGTCGAGCACGTCGCTCTCGGCGAGTCCGCTGTTACCCGTCGCGAGGAAGATGTTGTGTGGTTGGATGTGCTTGCGGAAGGTGTACTCCTCTTCGACGGCCGTCTGCTGTGGGTTCGTCTCGTCGAGCGATTTGATTCCTCGCTGGTAGGCGTCGAGGTTGCGCGTGAACGCCTCCGTGTGCGTGTTCAACTCGGTGACGGCGTTCTGCGCGTCGGCGTACAGTTCTTCGATTGCACGCCGTTCGTCTACCGTCGCCACCATGCCCTCGACGCGCGATTCGAGTTTGCCGGTGTCGGCGAGTTCGCGTTCGAGCGCCTCCTCGACGACTGCGCGAATCTCTTCGAGACTGCTCCCGTTCTCGACGTGGTCGGCGATACGGTCCCGTTCGCTCGGACGCGGGGACGGAACAGTCTCGTCGAACGTCGAGAGAATCTCCGAGCGGAGTGTCTCGCGGCGCTCTTCGACCTGGTCGAGGAGTTGCTGCCCGTCGAATCGGACCGTACAGGTGAACTCGCCGCCGTCGTCGGTGACTTCGAAGACCGGGAGACTCTTGTTCCGAAGTTGTGCCCGCTGTGCACTGAACTGCTTTTCGTCGCTCTTTCGCTGTTTGGCGCGCTGGGACTCCCACGGGAGGTACTTCGAGACACCTTGGTCTGCGTACATACCGTAGTGGGCGATTCGCGCCTTCTTCGCCATCTCTACCGAGTCGACCACGTCGGACGCGTCGAGGTACACCTCGGCCGCTTGCAGGTCGTCTTCGACGTCGGCGAGTGCCTCGTTGATTTCGGTCACGTCGATGGCCTCGACTTCGTCCGGTGAGCGCGCGCGCTCGACTCGTCTGCGGAAGTCCTGCAGACTCGACCGGAGCGTCTCGATATCCCGCCGCAGTGGTCTCGATTCGAGTGCGTCCAGTCCGTCGAACTGCTCTTTGACTGCCGCGACCCACTCGTCGGTCTTCCGTTCGACTTGCTCGGACTGCTCGGCGCGGAGTTCGTCTAACTCCTCACGGGTCTCGTGGAGTTCCGACTCTGCTTGTTTTCGGGCCGTCTGTGCGCGTTGGTGTTCACCGCTCAGTTGGGTCGATTTCGCACCTGCGTTCCCTTCGCGGAGGCCCACGAGGTACTCCAGCGCGTCGCGGACCTTCGGGTCGGAGACGCCTTTGAGACGTTTGAGAATCTGCTTCCTGCGGCCGAGGAGGACCACGTCTTCGCGGAGTACGTCGGCGACGAGGACTTCCTCGGAACTCGAATCCGCGTTTTCGAGTGCCCCGGCCTCGACGGACCCGACCATGATGTCTATCATCGTGTCCAGCGCGTGGCCCTCTTCACGCTCGTCGGCGCTCAGTTCGGCCCGTGCCGAGTCGAGAACCTCCGTCCGGAACACGGAGGTCACCTCGTAATCGAGGTCCTCGAAGAGTTCGAGCGAAATCAGCGTCTCCAACTGAGCGATACGGCGCTCCAAATCGACCTTGTCTTCGTCGCTGAGTTCGCCCGACGACTCGGGGTAGTGGGTGTCGAGGAACGCACTGACCTCGTCGTAGAGTCGCTTCTCGGCGCTCATCGACTCCGACTTCTGGTCGAGGTAGTCGCCGACGGTGGCGCGGAACTCCTCTATCGCCTCGGTGTTGTACCGAACGAGGTGTGGGACTGCCACCGTGAACGGGGCGTACGGCGACGACGTGAACGACTCTTCGAGGTAGTACTGGCGGTTGTAGTACAACAGGAGCGAGTAGACGAACGCCTCGTCGAACTCCTTGAGGTAGTCCACGCTCGGACTCATCTGGTCGGCCTTTCCGCCGTAGGACGTCGGTTCGATGGAGAAGAGAATCTGGTCTTCGAATAGGTCTGCTCCCGACAGCGAGAGGTACTCGAGTTCCGAGAGCATCGCGAAGGCGTTGGCGTTCTCCTTTTCCCCCTCGGCGTTGTTCGGGAGGACACCGAAGAGGGTGACTTCGGCGGTCGATTGCTCCCGCTTCAGATGTTCGACGAGGTCCAAGAGGAGTCCGGCACCCGTCCCACCGCCCAGTCCGACCAGCATCGCGACTTCACCCTTCTCGGGAAGGTCGACGACTGCCTCGATGTCGTCTTCCGCGTAGGCCTTGTAATAGAGCGCCTTGCTCAACCCACGTTTTCGGATGACGCCTTTGGCGAAGTCCAGATTCTCGTTGATGTGGGCGGGGCGTAACCACCAATCTTCCCGGTCCATGCCGTTTCCGGCAGTGATTCGCTCGACTTCGGCGTCACCGACCATATCGAGTTGGCGGTTGAGTCGGATGTTCTCGGTGAGGAGTTTGTAGTCGACGTCGATTCGGCCGGGTCTGTGCCGGTCGTCCTGGTCTCGATACGCTTCTTGGATACGACGGATGCGGCGTTTGATGTCGTCGACTCGTTCCCAATCACCACCTCGGTCGCCACCCGTCGCCTCTCCTTCCGCACTATCGATAATCGTGACCTTCGTCTCGAGTGGCGTTCCTCGGGGTTTCAGTATCTCTTCGAGGACCCACTGGGTCTCGAGCAACTCGAACGCGAGTTGTTTCCCTGCACCCCCGACTGCGAAGATTCTATCGGGAACGTTCATAGTGTCGGTCAGACGATGGTCGTGTCAAAATGTTAATCTTTTTTCACTGCTTTCGGAATTACACTTTACTATTGAAAAAGTACCGTGACACTATCTCGAACGTGGTATTCTGTCAGACCGAAGTTCGCGAGGACGGGAGCGTCCCGCCGAGAGTCGGACAGATTCCGCCAGCGTCCGGTAGCTAGCGCTGCGAACGGCACCGCCACGACTCAGCCCCCTGCTTATTTGGCCACCGGGAGCGACGTGGGAGCGTGCGACTCGTACAGGTGCTGGTGCCGACAGGTAAACGCGAGACGGTCCTCCGGACGCTCGACGAGGAGGGCGTCGACTACGCCGTCTCTGACGAGTCTTCCGGGCGTGACTTCGTCGCCGTCGTCACCTTCCCAGTTCCGAAGGAAGCGGTCGAACCAGTCTTACAGCGATTGCGGGATGCGGGCATCGAACGCGACGCCTACACCGTCGTCGTGAACGCCGAGACAGTGGCGTCGAAGCGGTTCGACGCACTGGTCGAGAAGTACGAGAACGACGAAGAGAACGGCGACAGAATCGCGCGCGAAGAGTTGGCGTCGAAGGCAGCGGACCTCGCCCCGTCGTTGCCCACGTACGTCGTCATGACAGTCATCTCGGCAATCGTCGCCACCGCCGGCTTGCTCCTCGATTCACCCGCCGTCGTCGTCGGGTCGATGGTCATCGCGCCCCTCGTGGGTCCCGCGATGGCCGCGAGCGTCGGCACCGTCGTCGACGACGACGAGATGTTCCTCAGAGGGGTTCGGTTACAGGCGCTCGGTGGGATGTTGGCCGTCGGTGCGGCCGCCCTGTTCGCATTCCTCCTCAAGGGAACGGGCGCTGTCCCGCTGTCGGTCGGTGAAGTGCTGTCGATTCCCGAAGTCGACGAACGACTCGCACCGGACATCCTCTCGCTGGCAATCGCGTTGGGTGCCGGTGCAGCAGGCGCAATCTCCCTCTCGTCGGGTGTCTCGACGGCGCTCGTCGGCGTCATGATTGCCGCCGCGTTGGTCCCGCCGACGGCCGTCGTCGGTATCGGCCTCGCGTGGGGCGCACCAGAAGCAGTCGTCGGGTCGGCGATTCTCGTGTTGGTGAACATCCTCTCTGTCAACTTCGTCGCCATCGGCGTCCTCTGGCAACAGGGGTACCGCCCGGAGCGCTGGATTCGCCAGAGCGACGCTCGGCGGACCACCATCTTCCGCATCGCCGCCCTCGGAATGGGACTGCTCGTCCTGTCGTCGTTCCTCGGGGCAGTGACGTACACGACTTACCGGAACGCTGGCTTCCAGGCCGACGCACAGGACGCCATCGAAGACGTGCTCGCAGACACCGACGCCCACCTGTTGGCACTCGACGTCAGGCACGACGGTGGACCACTACAGGAACCCGAGGCAGTCGTCGTCACCGTCGGGCACGACCCGTGGACCGACCCACCCGACGTCCAGTCAGTCCTCACAGAACGGGTGAACGAAGTCGCACCCGACCCCCTCTCGCCGTGGGCGGCGGACGAAGTGAGCGTCGAAGTCCGCTACGTCGCCGTCTCCGAGTAGTGACTCACAGCGTGCGTGTACTCGCAGTCTGAGACGGGCGCGTTCGATAGGTACAATCGTTCTTTGTCTCTTACGCGGATTGAATATCTCATCTGTCCTCTAGAGAGTATGAAACGACGCATCATCGCCCCACTCCTCATCGCGGGTCTCGTCTTGCTCGCCGGGTGTCTCTCTGCACCGCTCCAGACGACGCCGGGAAGTTCGGATGGCACAGACGCGACGACCATCTCGACCACCGGAACTGGCGAAGTCACCGCCGAATCTGACCTCGCCGTCGTCACCATCGCCGTGACTGCGACGGCCGACTCCGCCGACGAGGCGCGTGGTATGGTCGCTGACGACGTTGCCGCCGTTCGGACGGCCCTCACGGACGCCGGCATCGCCGAGGACGCCATCCAGAGCACTGGATTCCAGATTTACCCCGAGTACGACTACGGCGGTGAGGAACGCGAACTCGTCGGCTATCGCGCCGCCCACACGCTGACCGTCGAAGTCGCTCCTGACCGCGCTGGAGAGGTCATCGACCTGTCTGTCGGCGCAGGCGCAGACGAGATTCGCGGCGTGTTCTTCACGCTCACCGACGAGAAGCGCGCCGAACTCCGCAGCGAAGCCCTGACGAACGCCGTCGAATCCGCGAAGGCTGACGCCGACACCGTCGCCGCCGCGGCCAACCTCGAAATCACCGGTGTCCACACTGCCAACGTCGGCGGTGGGTACTCGCCGGGACCGTACCCCGTCGCGTACGCTGAAGACGCCGCGCGCACTACCAGTGCCGGCGCACCGACCGAACTCACGCCCGGTCCCGTGACCGTCTCCGCGACGGTTCAGATGGTCTACACGGCAGAGTAGACTGACCGGACGAGCCACGAACCTCCGACCCGCTGACCGAATCGAACCCGATTCGGCCCTCCACTTCTTCGAACCAAAAATCAGACAGCCGACTCCTCCGAAGACGGCCTACTCGTTCCGCGACGGCGGGATGTCGGGGTCGAACCCGACGGCGTCCGCGGCGGCGTCGAGGACGGCGTCGACGTTCTCGCCCGTCTCGACACTCATGTAGAGGTCGGCGTCCATGTCCGTCGAGCGGTCGCTCTTGTTGCAGACGGTGAGGACCGGGATGTTGCGCTCTTCGAATCGCGCCTTCACGGCGTCACGGAGTTCGAGTTGTGACTCGATGGGGTAGCCACACTCCTCGCTCGCGTCGGCGACGAAGATGACGGCGTCCGCGAGGTGTTCGATGGCGCTCACGGCCTGCCGCTCGATGTCGTTTCGGTCGTCTTCCGGCCGGTCGAGGAGGCCGGGCGTGTCGATAATCTGGTAGCGGATGCGTTCGCGGTCGAAGTGACCGATTTGGACGCCCTTCGTCGTAAACGGGTAGCGAGCAATCTCGTTCGACGCGCGGGTCACGTCGTTGACGAACGACGACTTCCCGACGTTCGGATAGCCGGCGACGACGATGGCCGGTTCGTCGGGGCGGATGTCGGGGAGGTTCTTGAGGGCGTCACGGGCCGCACCGATGAAGAGCAGGTCGTCTTCGACTTCCTCGACGACGCTCGCCATACGCGCGAACGCCTGTTTGCGGTGTTTCCGCGCGAGGTCGGCGTCCGTCTTGCGGAGTTTCGGCTGGTACTCACGGGCGAGGTTGTCGATTTGCCGCGAGGCCCACATGATTTCGGAGAGGCTCTTCCGAATAGCGTTGACACCGTTTATCGTCTCGCCGGTGTCCGTCGTATAGCCCTGTACAGCCTGCGCGACGACGGCATCGGCGAGTTCACCGTAGAACGGGTCGACGAGTTCGAAGTCCGGCCACTCGACGACGACGTTCTCGAGGTTGTCCGAGAGGATGTTCGACGCCGTCTGGAGCATCGACTGCTGAGCCTCCAACTTGTTCTGCTTCGCTCGCCCCGAGCGTGCGGCCCGCGAAAAGGCCTTGTCGATGAGTTCGTCCGACCGGGGCGTGGTCGGGAGAGACTCGAAAATCATTGCAGTCGGCTACAAGGTCGAGGCGTAAAAGCGCGTTTGTTTGGGTTTCGCCGCCTCGTGACGCGAATTAGCCGTGCAGGTCATCCGCACGGGTCGGCACCGTCGGAGACACCAGTCGTCGATGGGTGAGGCCACCGTGTGCGCCACGAGGTTCTTACGTGATGACGAGGTACCTCAGGGTATGGTCGATTGGAAGGCAGTCACCATCGGGTTCGTCATCATCCTCGTCCTCGGGTCTGCAGGGCTCACCCTCCCGATTATCGGGCAAATCGGTGCCGGCCTCATCGGTGGCTTCGCCACTGGCTACCTCGCCGGCGGGTCACTCGGCAACGGCGCGTGGAACGGCCTCGTCGCTGGGTCCATCTCCGGTATCGTCGTCAGTATCTTACTGGCGCTTCTCGGCAGCGTCATCGGGTTTGTCGGCGGCCCACTCGGGAGCATCTTCGGTGGTGTCAGCGTGTTCGTCCTCGGGATTATCCTGACGCTCGTCTTCGCCATCGACAGCGCACTGGCGGGGGCACTCGGGGCGTGGGTGAAAGGCTGAACGCAGGATTCGGTCGGCGGTTACTCGCCCATATCGAGGTACTCTTGTTGCACCTCGACGACGTCTGTCGAGTCTGCACACTCGCTGTAGCGACGGAGCGGTTCTTCGTTGAGTTCGAGGAAGGTGTGCCCCCAGCGGAACTTCGAGAGAATCTCCTCGGCCTGCGGTTTCTCGCCGAAGATGACGAGTGCGGCGGCTAACGCCTCGACAGTCGTCAGTTGCATCGGGCGCCCGAAGTTGACCGGGTTGGCGGCGACGAGATACGGGAGTGCACGGTGTTCACCGGGGAGCGAGAACATCGCTTCCCCGGCCGACTCCCACGAGCAATCGAGCGCCACGAGTGCGCCAGTCTCCTTGTCGGCAGGCGACAGCGCTTTGTCGGCGTGCGGGTTGAGGACGACTCCGTACGGCGTCGCCCGGTCCGACCCGTGGAGGGCCGCCATGTCGAACCGTTCGAGTTTCTTCGCCGTGCACTTCTTCGGGTCGTCGTCACCCTCGTATCGAACGTGCAGGTCCACACTCGGGGTACGTGGGTGTGTGAGAAAAGCGTCTCGAAGGCGGGATGCAGAAGCGACCATCGTGACCGTAAGAAATCCAGTTCCGGCGTCGGATTCTTCTGACTCGGACACGAAGAGAACCCGTGCACCCCGACGCGACGTATCTGGCGCGGCAGTATTACACGGCGGTAGACGAACACGGGTACGACGCGCTCACGGACCTGCTCGACCCGGACTTCGTCCAGCATCGGGGAGACATGACGCTCGACGGGCGCGACGAGTTCGTCTCGTTCATGCGCGACGACCGACCCCGAAAAGACACGACGCACGTCATCGACCGATACATCCAGTCGAAGTCCGACGACGAAATCGTCGTTCGCGGCCACCTCGAAGACAGTACGGGAGACGAGTTGTTCGTCTTCCTCGACCGGTTCCGTGCCCGAGATGGGAAGATTGCGGAGTTGAAGACGTTTATCCGTTCGCCGAACTGAATCCCTCGGCGATCGGTTCTCCACCAGTCACTCGCCAACTCTGACGCTGGTCGGTTCGCCGCGACACCGTCTCGAAGTGTCGTTCGGTCTGAGATTTCGGCCACACATCTATCAGTGATGCAACCAATATAGAAGAGATGCGCGAGAAGTTCACGAGACGAGCGTTCGTCGCCACTGCCGTGGCAGCGTCGCTCGCGGGGTGTGGCGGGACATCTCCAAGCACGAGTACCCGGGAGACTGCCACGGAGACGACGGCGACACCGAGGCCACCGCGCGAACCATCCCTTCGACGTCTCGCGACGAACGTCACCGGCGCCGAGTTCACTGGACTGTTTCTCAGCGACGACGGCCACTTCTTCTTCAACGTCCAGCACCCGGACCACGGGAACGACCCCCCGTTCGCCACGGGTGCCGTCGGCGTCGTCACGAAGTACGATATGAACTCCCTCCCGTTCGACTTCGAGAGCGTCTCGGTCCCCGACGACCCGTCGAAGTCCGTCGAAACCGCCGTGGGTGAGTACAAAGTCCTCGCAAACGGCGGGGACGAGATTGGCGACGCGAGAGCGCTCGGTGTCCCCTTCTCGCCCGACGGTGAACCGCTGACCTCCGCGATCAACCCCGACTTCAACGGGTTCATTCCCGTGAGCGACACCGAGGGCTACCTCTTCACCGATTGGGAAGACCACCCCGGGATGGTGTCGCGGTTACACCTCGAAGACCCATCGGGCGAACGCGATTGGGAAGTCGTCGACGGGATGAATCTCGACTTCGAACCCGTCGAGGGGACGTGGTTCAACTGCTTCGGCACCGTCTCGCCGTGGGGGACACCGCTCTCCTCGGAGGAACTCATGTTCGCCGACACTCGCGAGTGGAACAACCCATCCTTCGAGACGATAGACGACGTGGAGAACCTCGCGAAGTACCTCGGGTACTACCCCAATCCGTACCGCTACGGCTACATCGTCGAGATAACCGACCCGAAGGCCGATTCACCGACGCCGGTCAAGCACTTCAGCATGGGTCGGTTCGCACACGAGAACGCCGTCGTGATGCCCGACGAGCGAACCGTCTACCTCACCGACGACGAAGTCGCGACGGCCTTCTTCAAGTTCATCGCCGACGAACCGGGTGACCTCTCGGCAGGGACGCTCTTCGCCGCGGCAGTGACGCAAGACGACAGTCGCGACGTTGCCACCACCGGGTTCGACATCGAGTGGGTTCGACTCGCCCACGGGACGAACGACCAAATCGAGGCGTGGATTGCCGAGTACGACGGCATCACGCAGGACGACTACGCCGACGAGGAGAACTCCTACATCACCGACGCGGAGATTCAGGCGTGGGCCGACGGCGACGCCAGCGACGACAGAGTCGCGTTCCTCGAATCACGAAAGGCCGCCGGCGCACTGGGTGCCACCGTCGAGTTCCGGAAGATGGAGGGAGTCAACGCCCGCGCGGGCGTCGAACCCGGAGAGTACGCCTACGTCGCGATGGCCGAGATAAACGAGGCGATGGTCGATGGGCGAGACCACATCGACGTCGAACAGAACGACTACGGCGCGGTCTATCGGATGCAACTCGGCGACGACTACGACGTGAACCGGATGGAACCGGCCCTCGTCGGTGGGCCGTCGGGCCTCGTGTGTGAGTCGTGTTCCACCGACGACGGCGACGACTCGCACGTCCTCTCGAACCCGGACAACCTCGTCGTGATGCCCGACGGCCGGGTCATCGTCGGCGAAGACTCTGGGCTCCGGCAACCGAGTATGCTCTGGCTGTTCGACCCGGGAACCGAGTAACAGCAGACAGAAGCGGGAGTACGAGAAGAAGCGTCGGAGCGGGCGACTCAGTCTTTCTTGCCTGCGCCGACTGCTGCCTCGCCGACGGGTTCGTGGCCTTCGATGACTTCGCGGCCACCCATGTAGGGTTGGAGCGCTTCCGGCACGTCGACGGTGCCGTCTTCGTTCTGGTAGTATTCGAGGAGTGCGACCATCACGCGGCCGACAGCGGTGCCCGAGGCGTTGAGCGTGTGGAGGTACTCCGCCGACTCGTGGCGCTCGGGCCGGTAGCGAAGGCCTGCGCGACGGGCTTGGAAGTCCTCGAAGTTCGAGGCCGACGAGACTTCGAGCCATCGGCCACCCATGCCGTCGGGACTGTCGTCCGATTCAGTTCCCGGTGCCCACACTTCGAGGTCGTACGTCTTCGCCGACGCGAACGTGAGGTCGCCGGTACAAAGCGAGAGCACGCGGTACGGGAGGCCCAGTCGGTCGAGAACCTCGGCCGCTTCGTCGACGAGGGCTTCGAGGCGGTCGTACGACTCGTCGGGGTCGACGAAGTTGACGAGTTCGACCTTGTTGAACTGGTGGACGCGGACGATACCGCGCGTCTCGGTTCCGTGTTCACCCGCCTCCTGCCGGAAGTTCGGCGTGTACGCTTGGTGCTTCAGTGGCAGGTCGTCCTTCAGGAGGATTTCGTCGCGGTACATGTTCGTGACCGGCACCTCGGCGGTGGGGCAGAGCCACAGGTCGTCGTCCTCGTAGTTCTCGGTCTCCGACCCGCCGATTCGGTAGGCGTCCTCGGCGAACTTCGGAAGTTGGCCGGTCCCCTCCATCGACGTGGTCTTGACCGGAATCGGCGGGAAGAGGTCCACGTACTCCTGTTCGCGGTGTACGTCCAGCATGAACTGGATGAGCGCGTGTTCGAGCATCGCGCCCTCACCCTTGAGGAAGTAGAAGCCCGACCCCGTCGTCTTCGCGGCGCGCGCCTCGTCGATGATGTCGAGTTGCTCGCCGAGTTCGTAGTGCGGCGTCACCTCGTCGGGGAGTTCGCGCAGGTCGTCGAATCCGACGCGACGGACTTCCTCGTTGTCCGATTCGTCCGTGCCGAGGGGGACCGACTCGTTCGGGATGTTCGGCAGTTCGAGGAGTGCCTGGTCGAGTTCTGCTTCGAGGTCCGCGCTGCGCTCTTCGAGTTCTTGCAGTTCGTCTTTGAGTTCGCCCGAGCGCTCGATGGCTTCCTGGGCCTCCTCGTCTTTGCCTTCCTGCTTCAGGGTTCCAATCTTCTGGCTGACCTCGTTGCGCTCGTGTCGGAGATTGTCGCCTTCGGCTTTCAGCGAGCGCCACTCGTCGTACACGTCGAGGATGTGGTCGAGGTCCACGTCCTCCATCCCGCGTGCCTCGAGTGCATCACGGATTCGCTCCGGTTCGTCGCGGAGCACTTGTCTGTCAATCATTGATTCGTGGTTCCCCGGCCGGCGGCAAAATCGTATCGCATCACAGAGTGCGTCGACGGCCCCGTGTGCGAGGAAAAGAGCGTGTGAGAAGTCGTATCGTGTGACCGATTACCAGAGGAACATCGGCCAGACGAACTGGAAGAGGAACCAGATGAGAACCGTGAGGACGCCCGTCATGACGAGGTTGAGGACGGTCCCGGCGCGCATCATGTGCGCCTGCTTCAGGTGACCGCTGCCGAAGACGATGGCGTTCGGCGGCGTCGCAACCGGAAGCGCGAACGCGAAGGAGGCGGCGATTGCGCCGGACACGGCGAGGAAGACGGCGGCAGCAACGTCAGACAGACCGAGCGTCGCGGCGAAGACACCACCGATACCGATGAGGACTGGAACGACGATGGTCGCCGTCGCGGTGTTGGAGGTCATCTCCGTGAGGAAGATGACGAGCAGGACGACGGCACCGACGACGAGGACGATGGGTGCGCCCGTGAGTGACCCGAAGACGGCCTCGGCAAGCCACTTCGTCGCGCCCGTCGAGGCGAACGCGTCGGCCAGTGAGATGCCGCCACCGAAGAGGAGAATCGTCCCCCAGTCGATGTCGGCGAGTTCGTCCCACTCCATCGTGTCCGCGAGGACCAGCGCCGGAATCGAGAACATCCCGACCATCACGTAGTAGAGGAGGCCCTGATGACCGGCGACGCCGAGGAGCGTCATCCCGTCACCCGTCCCGAACAGGGTGTTGAACACGGGCTTCGAGAGGATACCTTCGAACATGATGTCGAGGCCTCCGAGGACCCACAGACCGGCCGTGGCGGCGAAGATGTATGCGACGCGACGCCCCCGCGGTGAGAGTGCCCCCTCTTCTGCGAGGTACTCACGCGCCTGCTCGCGGGCACCCTCCACGTCGTCGATTTCTGGCGGGAAGAACCGGAACGTGAGGAGGTACCAGACGAGTGGGAGCGTGATAGCCACGATTGGGAGGCCGACGAGCAACCACTCTGCGAAGCCGATGTCGTAGCCGAGCAACGCGTTGAGTTGCGTGGCGACGACGGCGTTCGGCGGCGTGCCGATGAGCGTGCCGACGCCACCGACCGAGGCGGCGTACGCCGTCCCGAGGAGCGTCGCGACCTGCATGTTCGAGAACTCGTCTCTGTCGGCACCGGCGTCGTACACCTCTTTGCGGCCGAGGACCTGCGCGAGGACGCCCAGTGCGATGGGCGTCATCATGGCCGTCGTCGCGGTGTTCGACACCCACATCGACAGGAACGCCGTCGCGAGCATGATGGCGAGGATGAGTCGCCGTGGCGACGACCCCATGACTGCCATCAACCACAGGGCGATGCGGCGGTCGATGTTGTACTTCTGCAACGCGTTCGCGAGCATGAAGCCAGCGACGAACAGGAAGATAAGGTGGTCGGCGAACCCCGCCAGCGCAGGGTCGATGTCGCCGTACACACCGTAAGCGGTGAGCATCACCGGAATAGACAGAGCAGTCACCGCAAGTGGGAGTGCGCCGGTCACCCAGAGCGTTCCCGCAAATACCATAGTGGCCAATGCGTACTGTCCTCTCGTCGAAAGCCCCTCGAGAGACGGCCCGAACGCGAGTGCGAGCGACGCGACGAGCGCGAACGCGAACACTACGATTCTGCCGCGAGAGGTCTTCGTGAAGCCGCGTATCATTGATACACTCTATTGCTAATGGTAATCATACTTAATTATTTTCGATGCGGTAGGGAAGTGATAGCACAGTGAACAGAATGCGGAGCGAGCAGGTCGGGAGAGAGACGCCGACCGAACGCTTTTGCTCCCCCACGACGGCCGTCAACTATGGCCATTGGCGACGTCGAACCCGTGCCGAACAGCACGGACGTCTATTACGTCGATACAGGGATGTACGAAGTCGAGAAGTACGGGTCGGTGTTCCTCATCGACGCGGAGAAACCGGCGCTCATCGACACGGGCATCGCCGCGGACCGCGAACACGTCTTCGGGATGCTCGACGAAGTCGGCGTCGACGACCTCGAATACATCCTGCCGACGCACGTCCACCTCGACCACGCCGGCGGTGCTGGGTATCTCGCCGAGCGATATCCCGACGCCACCGTCATGACACACGAAATCGGTGCGCCGCACCTCGTGGACCCGACGCGACTCGTCGAAGGCACGAAGGCCGCCGTCGAAGACCAGTGGCGCTTCTACGACGACCCGCTTCCGATAGACGAAGACCGCGTGGAACCACTCACCGACGGCGACGAAATCGACCTCGGCGACCGGACGCTCACCGTCTATCACGCACCGGGCCACGCGCCGCATCAGGTCATGTTCCACGACGACGGCGACGACGTCCTGTTCGTCGGCGACGCGATGGGTATCTGGGAACCGAAGACCGAGACCCTTCGTCAGACCTCGCCACCGGCGCAGTTCCACCTCCAGAAGGCGCTCGACGACGTGCAGACTATCGAAGCTATCGAGCCAGAGACGCTCTGTTTCGGCCACTTCGGGCCACACGAGTACACGAAGGACTTCGCCGAGGAGTACAAGCGCGTCCTCGTGGAGTGGGTCGAAGCAATCCGCCAGAAGCGCGACGAACTCGGCGACGACGAGGCAGTCATCCAGCACTTCGTCGAACACACGCAGATGGACGAGGTGTGGGGCGTGCGGAAAGCCCACGACGAAGAGCGACTGAACACCCGCGGCGTCCTCGGGTACCTCGACTACATCGGCGACGACGAGTAGAAAATCGGCGTCTCCGACGTCCTTCCTCGATACTGTGGGCATTCAACCGACTCAACGTGCATAGTTTTAAATGTTGAATCATTACTAACAGGATATGGATTGGCGCGACGCA
>NZ_LOPV01000043.1 GCF_001469865.1 Haloferax profundi | reverse complement strand
GACTCTCCCACGAATGTTCGAAGAGAGCGCGGCGCGCAACGCCTCGCGAATCGCACAACGGTACAAGGGAGGGGTCTACGACCGCTCTCTCGTCGACGCGGGCGTCGTGCCGGCAGCACCCAGTGGCGACTACGCAGAACTGACCTACGAGTCGATGCGCGACATCGTCAGAAACCTCGCCGCGGGGTTCCGCGAACTCGGCGTCGAGACGGGCGACCGCGTCGGCATCTTGGCCCACACACGGATGGAGTGGGCCCAGACGGACTTCGCAGTCCTCGGTGCCGGTGGCGTCGTCACCACCGTCTACACCTCGTCGTCGGAACGGCAGGTCCGATACCTCCTGTCTGACCCCGGCGCGAACGCCGTCGTGGTGGAAAATCAGGAACTCCTCGAACGCGTGTTGGCCGTCGAAGACGACCTCGACCTGAAGTTCGTCGTCGTCGTGGACGAGTACGACGGGTACGAAGACCGCGACGACATCCTGACACTCGGGGAACTACACCGACGCGGTGAGGAGGTCTTCGACGAAGCGGCCTACGAATCGTGGCTCGACGAACGTGACCCCGACGACCTGGCGAGTCTCATCTACACCTCTGGGACCACGGGACGACCGAAAGGCGTCCAACTCACCCACTGGAACTTCCGGTCGAACGTCAACGAGGCCTATCGACGGTTCGGCCCACGCCCAGACAAGGGCGACTTACCTGTCATCGGCCCCGACTCGGTCGCGCTCTCGTTCCTGCCACTGGCACACGTCTTCGAGCGGATGGCCGGGCACTTCATGATGTTCGCGGCGGGTGCGACCGTCGCTTACGCGGAGAGTCCCGACACGCTCCGTGAAGACTTCCAACTCGTGCAACCGACGACCGGCACGAGCGTCCCGCGCGTGTACGAGAAACTGTACGACGCGATTCGCACGCAAGCGAGCGAGTCGCCCGTCAAACAGCGTATCTTCGAGTGGGCCGTCGGCGTCGGACAGGACTACCACACGACCGACGCACCCGGGTACGCACTGACGGCGAAACACCGCATCGCCGACCGACTCGTCTTCGAGCAAGTTCGCGAGGCACTCGGCGGCAACCTCGACTTCTTCATCAGCGGCGGTGGCAGTCTGTCGGCGGAACTGTGTGCGCTCTACCACGCCATGGGTCTCCCAATCTTCGAAGGGTACGGTCTCACGGAAACGTCACCCGTCATCTCGGTCAACCCCCCTGAAGAACCGAAAATCGGCACCATCGGCTATCCCCTCCGAGACGTCGAGGTGAAACTCGACAAGAGCGTCGTCGGCGACCAACTCGGTGCTGCGGGCGGTGACGTGGGTGAACTCCTCGTGCGCGGCCCGAACGTCACGAGTGGATACTGGAACCTCCCCGAAGAGACCGAAGCGGCCTTCGTCGAAGACGACGACGGAAACCGCTGGTTCCGCACCGGCGACATCGTCGAACTCCGCCCCGACGGCTACATCACGTTCCGCGAACGCGCCAAACAGATTCTCGTCCTCTCGACGGGCAAGAACGTCGCTCCCGGCCCCATCGAAGACGCATTCGCGTCGTCGTCTGTCGTCGAACAGTGCATGGTCCTCGGCGACGGCCACCGCTTCATCTCCGCGCTCATCGTCCCGAGTTTCGACGGGCTACAGAAGTGGGCCGAAGCGGAAGGAATCGACCTGCCCGAGGAACCGAAGGCAATCTGCCGCGACGACCGAGTCGAAGCGCGCATCCAACGAGAGGTCGACGAAGCGAACGAGAACTTCGAGTCGTACGAGAAGATCAAGCAGTTCCGCATCGTCCCCGAGGAGTTCTCCGAGGACAACGACCTGATGACGCCGACGATGAAGAAGAAACGACGGAACATCTTGGACCGCTACGCCGACGAGGTGTCACTCATCTACGAGGAAGCAGACCACCGGACCGAAGAGAGACACGGGAGCGACCAGCCCGCGACACAGTAGAACCTGATAGACTAAACTTTTCAAAGATATATCTGCACGAACGTTTTGGCAAAACCGCAAAAATGCCCCTCGAGATGTATGGTTTTATCTTCCGTCGCCACATGGACCGAATCAATGGAGGCGATATAGGTGGCCGCAGCAGGAGGAGCAAATCTCATCCCGCTCGTCGCCGCAATCATCGGCATCGGCGTTGTCTCGCAGGTGCTCTCGGACCGATTCAGAGTCCCGAGTGTCGTATTTCTCATCGCATCCGGGATACTCCTCGGGCCGGAGGTCCTCGGCATCATCTCTCCCGACTCGTTCGGGAACGCACTGCAAGCAATCGTCGGGCTCTCGGTCGCAATCATCGTGTTCGAAGGGGCGTTCCACATTCGAATCGACAAACTCCGAGAGGCGCCGGCGGCGACGTTCCGTCTCGTCACCATCGGGGCGGCTATCTCGTTCGTCGGGACGGGACTCGTCGTCCACTACGCGCTCGGCGCGCCGTGGGCGGTGTCGTTCCTCGTGGGTGCACTGCTCGTCGCAACCGGCCCCACGGTCATCGCACCAATCCTCGAAGTCGTCCCGGTTCGGGACCGCGTCGGGGCAGCACTCGAAACCGAGGGTATCGTCAACGACGTGACGGCGGCCATCGTCGCCGTCGTCATCTTCGAGGCGATTCTCGAAGGCGTCACCAGTCCAAACGCACTCGTGACGCTGTTCGCCGAGCGACTCGGCGTCGGCGTCGTGGTCGGTGCAATCGTCGCAGGGACGCTGTACTACGCGCTCCAGTACGTCGACCTGTCACCCGGAAACGCCCCACAGAACGCCCGTCTACTCGTCCTCGCAGGGGCGCTCGTGTCTTACGCGGTGGCAGACTTCGTCGCCACCGAAGCAGGCATCGCCGCCGTCGCGACTGCGGGCATCCTCCTCGGGAACGCCGAGGTCCCCTACGAGAAGGAGATTTCGGCGTTCAAGGGTGACATCACCCTGCTCGTCCTCTCGTTCGTCTTCATCGCCCTCGCGGCGTTGCTCGACTTCGAGAGCCTGCTCGCACTCGGCATCGGCGGCCTGGCAGTCGTAGCAGCTGTCGCCCTCGTCATCCGCCCGCTTCTCGTCTTCGTCTCGGCGAGGGGCGACCGCTTTACCAGAAGCGAGAAGCTCTTCATGAGCTTCGTCGGCCCGCGCGGTATCATCCCGGCGTCTGTCGCGACACTGTTCGCCATCGCGTTCCGCGAAGAAGCGACCCGACTCGCCGCCGAAGGGATGACCCAGCAGGCCGCCGTCCTGAACGAGGGCGCCTCGATTCTCGTCGGGACCGTCTTCCTCGTCATCCTCACGACCGTCCTCTTCGAGGCCGGTCTCGCTCGTCAAATAGCAGAATACCTCGACGTCATTCCAATGCGTGTACTCGTAATCGGAGGCGGAAAAGTGGGCCGTGCGCTCGCCGAACGCCTCGAAGACCGTGGAGAGAACGTGGTCCTCATCGAACAGGACCAGGAAGTAGTCCAGACCGCCCGAAACCTCGGGTTCACCGTACATCACGGTGACGGCGCCGACACGGATGTCCTCCGGTCGGCCGGCGCCGGCAACGCCAAAGTCGTCGTCGCCGCCACCGGAGACGACGACGTGAACCTGCTCGTCTCGCAACTCGCCAACTCGAAGTTCGACCCCGAGAACGTCCTCGCACGGGCGAACAACCCAGACAACGTGGAGGCGTTCGAAGAACTCGGCGTCCGGACCATCTCGTCGACCATCGCCACCGCGCAGGCGCTCGACAACTACATCGAACGGCCGACGATGTCCAACTGGATGGGCGAAATCGGTCGCTCTGGCGACGTACAGGAGGTCGAAGTCACCGCCGAGAACCTCGTCGGGCGAACCATCCGCGAAGTCGGCCCCGAACTCCCGAGCGGGTGTCTCGTCGCACTCGTCTCTCGCAACGGCGACACGAACGTCCCCGACGCGGACTTCACGTTACAGGAGGGCGACCGTATCACCATCATCGGCGGACGCGACGCCGTCCGCGACGCAGAACGACTCGTCCATCCGGAGTAACCGCGACGCTCGCGGACTCGAAGTGGGTCGGTACGGGGTCCGGCACCGATTTTAGCGTCGGGCCCACCGCAAGAAGACGGCCCAGTATCCCACCGTAAGCGCGACGAGAACGTACCACGCGGGCGCTCCGAGGTCGGGTCTCGGAACGAATCCCACCGAGGCGGCACCCGCGGCAGCGAGCACCGTCACCACCCCCGTCAGTACAGTCGTCGAGAGATTCATCGGTGGTGTATTGTTCGTCACCCCAGTATGAACGTGACGAAAGGCGCATGTACGTTCGTGATAGTTAGCTATCCTATGTGGGGTCTCGACAGCGAGAGGGTACACCCGCACGGGTGTCGCCAACACTAACGATTATTCGGTTGGTTCTCGAAGGGCGACTATGCGACACACGGAGGGCCCACTCTGTTCGGTCGACCTCGGGGCACGGACGGCCGACACGAGCGACATCGACCACGTCCTCGAATCGTACATCGGCGGCCGGGGCGTCGCCACGAAACTGGTCCACGACCGCGTTCCGTTCGACGCCGACCCACTCGGGGCCGAGAACCGACTCGTCCTCGCCGCCGGGCCGATGCAGCAGTCGCGCATGAGTTTCACTGGTCGAGTGAGCATGACCGGTGTCTCGCCGCTGACGAACGGTCTCGTCTCGTCGAACGCCGGCGGGTTCCTCTCGCGGCACCTCGT
>NZ_LOPV01000042.1 GCF_001469865.1 Haloferax profundi | reverse complement strand
GTCGAGTTCACCGGCGAGGCGGACGAACTGCTCGCGGTTCACGTCCGCCCCGACGGCGTCGAGTTCGAACCGGTCCCCGACCTCGAACAGGCGGAAGTCCCCGAGGTCACCGAGTACGCGGAATCTGAGTGGGGACTAGAACCTGAGAACCTCGTCTGTATCGGGCCGGCCGGCGAGAACCTCGTGCGGTTCGCGTCGGTGATGACGACCGAATCACGAGCGTTCGGTCGCGGCGGACTGGGCGCGGTCATGGGCGCGAAGAACCTCAAAGTCGTCACGTTCGCGGGCGACGCGGCACCCGACGTGGAAATCGAGTTTCCGAGTGAGGCGATGGACGTCCACCGCGAGGCGGCCACCTCGGACCACACGATGAAGCGACAGGGTACCAACGCCGGTGCCGACTACGCCAACTCCGTCGAGGCACTCCCGACGCGGTACTTCAGCGAGCGACAGTTCGACGGCATCGAAGGTATCAACGGCGACGCCGTGGAGTCGAAGAAGTACAAGAAAGGCACCTGCTCGCAGTGTGCCTTCGCGTGCAAACTCCCGACGCGAGACGAAGAGTCTGGCATCGAGACGGAGGGGCCCGAGTACGAAACCTCGATGGCGTTCGGGTCGAACTGCGACGTGGACGACGTGGTGGCCGTGATGAAGTCCAACGAGTTGTGTGACCGCCTCGGCCTCGACACTATCTCCGCTGGCGACACCATCGCGGCCTACCTGATGGCCGAAGACGAGTTCGGCAACGTGGACCTCATCCACGAACTCGTCGAACAAATCGGCTACCGCGAGGGTATCGGAGACTTACTCGCCGAAGGAACCCACCGCGTCCACGACCAACTCGGCGTCCACGACTGGACGGTCAAGGGGATGGAGTTCCCGGCCCACGACGGCCGTCACCTGCACGGACAGGGCCTCTCGTTCGCCACTTCGAACCGCGGCGCTGACCACATGTACGCCTCGTTCTACGCCATCGAGTACCCCTACGTCCACAAGTCGAAAGCGATGCCACCCCACGGGTTCGACGACAAACCACAGCGTCTCGTGGAGAAAGAGAACCACAACGCCGTCCTCGATAGTGGCGTCGTCTGCAAGTTCTCCCGCGACTTCATCGACGAGGAGACACTCGGCGTCCTGTTCGACACCGACTACGACCACCTCCAAGAGATTGGGAGCAATATCGTCACCCTCGAACGCCACTTCAACAACCAGCGTGGGTTCGACCGGAGCGACGACGAACTTCCGTTCGACATCCCCGGCTTCCCACACGCGCTCTCAGATTACTACGAGATTCGCGGGTGGAGCGAGGAGGGTGTCGTGCCGGAGTCGGCAGTCGATGGCGTGAGCGGTGCGGCACCGGCCGACGACTGAGGACGATTCGATTTTTCGACTGTTGTCGCGAGAAGAGATATTGGCACAAGTTTTGACGAAACGCAGTCACTCGTCTTTCGCTCCGGTTTGACACTCGAAAACCGAAACGGCCCCTACCGGCTGAACTCTATCGCTGCCCCACTGCCACCTTTTTCCGGGGCTCGCTCACGCTTACCCCGCAAAAATCTGGACCAAAAAATACCGCCGATGCCTTACCGACTGAACTCGATTGCCGCCCCCTGTCCAAATCCGACACAGAGCGCTGCGAGTCCGCGGTCCACGTCGCGCTTTTGCATCTCGTGGATGAGCGTCACGGGCAGGCGCGCACCCGACGCACCGAGCGGGTGGCCGAGGGCGATTGCGCCGCCGTTGACGTTGAGTTTGTCTTCGTCGATGCCGAGTTCGCGGCGGGAGTACTCGCACTGACTCGCGAACGCCTCGTTGATTTCCACGAGGTCGTAGTCCTCGATGTCGCTACCGGCGCGTTCGAGGAGACCACGGGTGGCCGGGACCGGACCGATACCCATGACCGTCGGGTCGACGCCGGCGACGTTGTTCGTGCCGACGGAAGCGAGGACGTCGAGGCCGTGTTCGTCGGCGAACTCACGCGAGGTCACGAGGACCGCGGCGGCACCGTCGGTAATCTGCGAGGAGTTGCCGGCGGTGACAGACCCAGTGCCGGAGAACGCCGGCGGGAGGCCACCGAGGACTTCCATCGAGGTGTCGGGGCGAATCCCCTCGTCTTCGGTGACGACGCCGTCGTCTGTCTCGATGGGGACGATTTCGTCGTCGAAACGGCCGGTTTCGGTCGCTTCGGCGGCGCGTTGGTGACTGCGGAGGGCGAACTCGTCTTGGGCCTCACGAGAGACGTCGTACTCTTCGGCGACTTTCTCGGCGGTCATCCCCATCTGGAGTTGGAAGATGTTGTACTGCTCTCCGAGTTCGGGGTGGAGATGCTCGTAGGAGTCGCCGTCCATCGGGATGCGCGACATGCTCTCGACACCGCCGGCGATGATGCACTCGCGGTTGCCGGCGGCGATGGCGTCCGACGCGGAGATGATAGACTGCATCGACGAGGCACACCAGCGATTGATGCTCGTCGCGGGCGTCCCCTCGCCGAGGTCCGAGAGGAGGGCGATGACGCGAGCGACGTTGTTGTCCTGTTCGGTGCGTTGCTGGGCGACGCCCCACATCAGGTCTTCCACGTCGTCGGCGTCGACGTCGTGTTCGTCGAGGATGTGGTCGATGAGCGGAATCGAGAGGTCCTCACTTCGGACGTCTTCGAAGACGCCGCCGGCCTTCCCGAACGGAGTGCGATACGCGGCAGCAATGACTGGTTCTGGCATGCCACATCATCAGAGTTCGAACACCATAAATAGTTTAGAACCAACAACTCGTCGTCAAGAGTTTTTTCGGGCGACCGTGAGAGGTCACCGCCGCTCAGGACGGTGGAATCGGACCGCACACTGCTTGAAGTTTGGTTCGTTCGATACCGGGTCGACAGCGGGCGTCGTCAGGGTGTTGGACAGCGGATGGTGGATGGGAAGCCACACGAGTCCCTTCGGGACTGCATCGTCGGGGGCGAGCGTCACGCGGACGGACGCGCGGCGCGACTCGATGGCCGTACACCGGTCGCCGTCCGCCTCGACGACGGCACCACGGTACGCCTCGATGGTCTCGGGATTCACGCGAGCAACTGGCCTCGCAGACGCGTCATCACTCACAGCAACATCGTCACTCACAGCAGTGTTTCCCCCGCGTGAGCGAACGCCGGTGTTGTAGGCGTCTGCCTCACGGCCCGTGGTGAGTGTCAGTGGAAATTCCTCGTCAGTTGGTTCGGGGAGTGGAAGGCCATCGAGGGTGCTGAAGCGGGCCTTGCCTGACGGTGTGGGGAACGACCACGACGCTGGGTCCGAACCGTCGTCGTATCGGTAGTCTGCACTGGTTTCCAGGTCGGGCGCGGGCCACCGGACTGCCTGCTCACGGTCGAGTCGAGCGTACGAGAGACCGCTGCAATCGGCGTTCGTGCCCGCCGTGAGCGCGACGAATTCGTCGAACACCGCGGCCGGGTCCGCGGGAGAGTCGGGAAGGAGGCCCGGTGCGACCTGCGAGGCCACGCCGGCGACGATATCGAGGTCGGGGCGAGCGTCCGCGGGCGGGGCGATTGCCGCGCGAACCCGTGAGACTCGTCGTTCCATGTTCATCGTCGTTCCCTCCGTCTCGCCCCACGTCGCCGCGGGGAAGACCACGTCTGCGAGTTCGACAGTCTCGGTGCGGAATGCGTCCTGCACGACGAGGAACGCGTCTTCGAGGTGTTCGATGGCCGTCGTCGCATCGGGGAATCCAGCGACTGGGTTCGTCGCGACGGTCCAGACGACCGAGGGCGACGAGTCGAGGACGCCGACGGGGCCAGGGCCGGCGTCGTCGGGGAGGCGAGAGACGGGAACGCCCCACGCGTCTGCAATCGCCTGTCGGTGGTCGGGATGGTCGAACGGTCGGTGGCCGGGCCACGTGCCTTTCGAAGAACAGACGCGCGTCCCCATCGAGTTCGCCTGTCCGGTGAGTGAGAACGGACCCGACCCAGAGCCGAGGTTGCCAGACGCGAGACAGAGGTCCACGAGTGCGCCCGCCGTCGCAGTGCCGCGGACGCTCTGGTTGACGCCCATCCCCCAGTAGACGAGTGTCGAGTCGTCGAGTGCGTCGGCGAGCATCTCGACTGTTTCGAGCGAGACACCCGCGTCGGCCGCGACGTCGGCGGCACTCGGAAGGTCGGCGACAACCTCGTCGAACCCGGTGGTGGAGGCGTCGACGAACGACTCGTCGATGCGGTCGGTGTCGACGAGGTGCGCGAGGACGGCGCGGGCGAGTTCGAGGTCACCACCCGGTTCGACGGCGACGTGTTCGTCCGCCGCGGTTGCCGTCTTCGTCTCGACAGGGTCCACGACGATGAGTCGGCCATCGGCGGCAGATTGCCGAATCCACTGGAACAAGACGGGGTGTGCGACTGCCGGATTCGCCCCCCAGACGAGGTGCGTTTCGGCCTCGGGAACGTCGTCGTAGGTCGGCGGCGGCGCGTCGCTTCCGAACGCCCGATAGTAGGCCGCGACGGCACTCGCCATGCAGAGTGTCGTATTCGCGTCGTAGTTTCGTGTCCCGATGCCGGCACGGGCGAGTTTCCCGAGTGCGTAGGCCGCTTCGTTCGTCTGTTGGCCACTCCCCAGTATCGCCACGTCGTCGGGGTCGGCCTCCATCGCGCTTCGGATAGCCTCGCTCGCCTTCGACACCGCCTCGGACCACGATACTGGGACGAGTTCGCCGTCTTCTCTGACGAGAGGTCGTGTGAGGCGGTCACCGCGTGGGTTCGCCGTCTCGTGGATGCCACGGCGACACGCCGCACCTCGTGAGACCGGATTCGACGGGTCGCCACGGACCGTCTTGGCTCCGCCCGCACCGTCGCTGACGACGTGAACGAGTCCACACCCGACGGCACACCGCATGCACGTCGTCGGAACCTCGACGGGCGAAATTTCGGGTGTCGAGTCTCCAGCCTCTTCGGAACTGCTGTCTCTCCGACGTGAGTGCCCGGATTCGTCAGTCATCGTGTGGTCGTCCGTTCCGCTTCTTGGGAATCAGTGGGGTCAGCAGTCCTAAAAGGACTAGTCATCCGAATCCTGTACAACTGGTCTCGTCACGTCGTGAGCGTCACTCCGACGCTCTTATGCGTCTTGGCCGGCAATTCTCCGCGGATGAGTGAACGGGCGCTCGAGGTTGTCGAATTTCTGCTGACGGCCCACCTTTACACCGACGACCGAACGCTTGACGAGAACGACCTTCCCCCGCGATATCGACGCGTCTTCTGGGCGGACGCTGACGACGAGGACGACTCGTCGACGGGCGGCATCGAGCGACCGCTCGTGGTGACCGACACCATCGCGCGGAAGGCGACAGGAGTCGAACACCCATGGGACGCGATTTCGGACCTCATGTTCACCCAGCGTGAGGACTTCTCCGGCCGACTCTCACTGACGCAACCCGAGATGGCGCTGGAGTGGTTCGTCAAACGCGCCGACTACGACCGGTTGGTGACGAACCCGACTATCGCGAAGGCAGTCGAAGACCGTGACGACGTGGACGTGACGCACGCCGAGGCACGCGACCAGACGCGTCCCATCCACGCCGACCGCGTCTGGATAGACAGCCTCCTCGACGAGTACTTCGACGACGAAGAAGACGCCGAGATGCTCGACCTCGTGCAGGTCCGCGCGCCCGAGGAAATCGAGATGACGCTCGACGACCTCGTGCTCACGACGGACCAAGAGGGCGAGATTCACAAACTCATGAAGGCCATCGAACACCGCGAGTACCTCGCGCAGATTGGCCTCCGTGAGATTGGGAAGATTCTCTTCGTCGGCCCGCCGGGAACCGGGAAGACGACTGTCTCGCGGGCGCTCGCACACGAACTCGGCCTGCCGTTCGTCGAGGTGAAGCTCTCGATGATTACGAGTCAGTACCTCGGTGAGACGGCCAAGAACGTCGAGAAGACCTTCGAAGTCGCCAAGCGACTCTCGCCGTGTATCCTCTTTATCGACGAGTTCGACTCCGTCGCCAAGACGCGCCGGTCGGACGAACACGCCGCGCTCAAGCGCGCCGTCAACACGCTCTTGAAGAGCATCGACGACATCTCGCTGATTCGCGACGAGGTCATCCTCATCGGTGCGACGAACCACCCCGACCAACTCGACTCCGCCGCGTGGCGACGCTTCGACGAAATCGTCAACTTCCCCAAACCGGACCGTGGGATGCGCGCGGACATCCTCCGTGTCATCACGAACCGGATGCGCATCGACGAGTTCGACCCCGAAGGAATCGCAGACGTGACGGAGGGCCTCACCGGGTCCGACCTCCGTCTCGTGCTTCGTGAGGCCGTCCTCGAAGCCCTCACCGAAGAGCGGATGGAACTCACGCAAGACGACCTCTTAGAGGCCGTCGCCGACTTCGAAGAGCGTGACAACCTGAAGAACCTCGACATGATGTCGGACTCGTCGGAACTCGTCGCCGGGTCGGGCGATGGACACGACCACAGTCACGACGACCACGACCACGACCACGCCGACGAACACGAAGGCGAGACGCAGAAGGACGCCGGCGCAGCGCAGTAGTCTCGTCCACCGCACTCTTAAGCCCACCCACACCTCACACCCTACTCGATGCGCGTAACCCTCCTCGGGACCGGCGACACGACGGGAACGCCCACCGTCGGGTGCGACTGTGACACCTGCCGGGAGGCCCGCGAACGCGGCATCGAGCGGACGCGTTTTTCGGTCCACGTCGAGAACGAGCGAACTGACGAATCGCTCCTCGTGGACTTCAGCCCCGACTTCCGTCACCAGTTTCTCACACAGGAGACGCCGCTTCCCGACGCGGCCCTCGTTACCCACATACATTTCGACCACCTCGACGGACTGGGCAACGTCTATCGCCTGCTCGACCACCTCGACGTGCACGCGACAGACGAAGTCGACCCGCTGACCGACGAGAGCGTCGCGGACACGATTCGGTCGAAATTCGACTACTTAGACCGCATCGAGGTTCACGACCAGGCGCCCCTCGAATCGTTCCGAGCCTGCGGATTCGACGTGACCTTCGTCCCCGTCGTCCACCCGCCGCTTCTGTGCTACGGCGTCGCCATCGAAGACCCCGAGACGGGCGCGAAACTGTCTATCTCTGGTGACTCCACGTACGCGATTCCCGAGGAGTCACGAGACGTGCTCGCCGACCCCGACCTCCTCCTCGCAGAGGCTATCGTCCCCGCCTCCCTCTGTGAGTACCACCCTGCCGGTGGCAACGACCACGACGAGAACGGCGTTCCGCGAACGTTCGGCACGAAGCACATGACGCGTGAGGGGGCTATCGCTCTCGGCGAAGACTTGAACGCCGACGTGACGCGACTGGTCCACGTCGCACACTACTACCCGCCCGACGAGGCGTTCGAAGAACCCCTTGCGACCGACGGCGAAGTGTACGAGTTGTGAGTCTGGGGCCTGACTCGGACGGACACCTGATGGACTGGTCAGATTCGGATACGGTGACCACCTCGTGAGTGTCAGTAAATCGTGAGTAAGTTTTTGCGCTCAGCGTGCCGAAAGAGCGTATGGTCCCCTCCACTCGACACCTCCGAGGGATTACGCTCGTCCTGTCCCTCAGCGTCGCCCTCGCGGCAGGGTTCGCGCTCTTTTCTCCGCGGCCACTCGAGGGAACACACCTGACTGCTGTCTTCGTCCTCTCGGTCTGTCTGGGTGTGGCGAGTCTCTGGATGCTCGCCGCCGAGACAGGAGGGACCGCGTGACCCTCCGGACCATCGCCGAGGACAGGGCATTCAGGTATCTCGTCGTTGCCGGTGCCGGTATCGCGGCGACGACCCTCGTCGCAACCTACGTAGACACGGGAGAGGTGGAACTCTTCAGTGCCGTCGTGCAGGTCGTCTTCGTCGCCGTCGTCGGGGCACTGCTCGTCACCTACTGGAACTACATGGAGCGACGCGCCGAGACAGAGTGATTTTCCGGGTGGCCTTCCTCGGGTGACGTGTGTCCGAAATCGCCGACGCACTCCGATACGCGACGCCGATGGCCCTCACTGCCGGCGTCGTCTGGTACCTGGTCGCCTCGCTGTCCGGTGAACCCAACTGGGTCGACGGCGCGGTGTTCATGTTCGTCTTCGGACTCGTCGTCACGCTCGGGTGGTACTACTCCGGCGAGCGAACGAAGTCGTAGAGACACGGTGCGTCACCGGAAACGGTCCAGTCCCGACTGCCTCCGAGCGACGCCGCGTGGGTCTGCGACCCACCCAGTACGTGCTTCGCGGAGTGCCTCTCGGTCGAGTTCCGGCGGGTCGGCAGGGTCGAACGCCGGGCAGTCGGCCCCGCATTCGGTTCCCGGGTCGACCACGCGCCCGAAGTGCGAACACACGGGTCGGCCGTCGGCGTCGACGCCGGCGGAGGCACACCCCGGCACGTCGTATCCCCGCCAGCCTTTGCCGTAAGCGCGTTCTGCGAGTCGGAGGCGCGCGGTGTGTTTGTCCGCGGGTGAGACGAGTGCCACGTCGGTGTGGAGCGACTCGTACACGACAGGTTCGACGCCGATGGCGTCGGTGGCGAGTGGTTCGGCATCACGGACGATTTCTCGCTCGCCAGTCTCGGGGTCGAATCGCCAGACACCGACTTCCTCGGGGATGCGGTTGAGGTGCGCGCCAGTGACGTAACTCTCGGTGGCGAGGACGACTTCGTCGAAGAGGGCGAGACTCACGTCGAGGCGGAGTTGTCGCAACAGGTCACCGGGTTCGCCGAGGTCAGGTTTGTTCTCGATGCCGACGAGACGGGAGAACCAGTCGTCTGGATAGCGAGTCGCACGGCGGACGTACTCCCGGCCACGGCGGTGTTCGGACTCGAAGAACCCGGCCTCGACAGCGCCGTCCGTCGCGCGGCGGGCGCGGGCGGGATGACAGTCGAACGCGTCGCGCCAGAAGACGGCAGTGCCGACGCCGACGTCGCTCTCGATAGCAGTCGCCGGGATGTCTCGGCTGGTGATGCGCGTCCGGTCGTCGAATCTGGGGCCGGGAACGACGGCACACACGTCGATTATTCGACTCCCCGGTGACGCGACGGACGCGCCGAGTTGTCGGGCGGGAAGCCAGTCTGTCACCGCTTCGAGGTGGGCACACAGTGCCAGTTCGAAGGCGAACTCCGACGGTGACGAGACGGGTGTGGGCACACCTGTGACTGGGAAAGCGAAGGTGAAAAGCCTCGCTCTCACCTGACGGTCCAGCTACTCGCAAACGTGTCGTCGAACAGACTTTATGCCAGGACTGGTCGTACCGACTGACGATGCGATTCCCCGTTTCGCTCTCCCCTCACCGCCGCGGCCTGCTGGCCATCGTGCTGGGGGTGGTGCTGGTGTTCACCGCCGTCTTCGCACCGATGGGTGCCATCGTCCCGACGTATCGATACGAGGTGGTCGAGGTTTCCCCCGACTCGAAGTGGGCCGAGCACATCACGCACTCCGACGACGTGTTGACCTGTACCGACGACGAACCCGACTGTCAGACTGTCTCGCAGGTCCGTGCGAACGGGCCGAGAGTCGTCGACCGGGACCGGGTCGACTGCGCCGAGATGCCCGCTTTCTGCGGTCGATATCAGGTCGCGTACTACCCGGTGGACGACGCGCAGTACAGAATTCACCACGAACCACTCGGTAACGACTCCGTGGAGTTACGACTCGAACCCATCTCGGACCGGACCGCGATGCGCATCGCTGCACTGAACGCCGAGACGTTCCCGCCCGAGTTCCAGCGACTGTTCGAGTCTGGCACCGTCAGAACGAGCGACCCCATCGCTGGCTGGCAGTACTGGCAGGAGACCGACGAACTCGTCGAGTACCGGGGACAGTTCTACACGCCCGGCGGGTGGGCGTACAACGGACCGAACAGGCACTGGGACGAATACCTGCGTGGGGTGACTGCGCTCGCCGGCATCGGAGTGCTTCTCTACGGGCGAACGCTGCAGATTCGAGCAGAGGCACGCGACACGTAGGTCGACGGAGTCGAACCACGCTTCGTCGATGGCGAGACGACCGGGAAAGACAGACTGTCACCTTCCCGTACCTATTTGAACGAAGACGAAGCAACTCCGTGCAATGCCCGGGCAGGACGACACGAACCACCAGATTGGGCGACGGACGTACCTCGGCGTGGCCGCGAGTGCCGGACTCGCTGGTCTCGCGGGATGCAGTTCAGGGAGTACCGCCAGTGCCGCGCGCGGACCGCCGAAGGTGCCGGAGTCGAAACTCGAAGACGGAGGCTGGGAGCAGGTCGACGAACAGACCCGCGACCCAGCGTTCGAAGAGTCGTTCGGCCCGGTGAGTGTCTCGGCGGCCTTCCGGACACTCGTCTTCGAAGACGTCGAGTTGGCGACCGAGTTGAAAGAGAAGACGCTCGGCCAGGCCGAAGGGCAGTTCTCGATGTTCTTCGCCACGCGTGTGACGCTCGACCCGAGTCTCTCGACTATCCCCGACGCCGCACGGGGGCCAGTCGTCGAACAGGTGGAGACGCAAGCACGCGCCCAGTTCGAGTCCCAGTTGGAATCCGCCGGTCTCTCCGACATCGACCAGGCGTCGACCGGGTCGATGACGGTCGAGACGGGCGAATCCGCCCGAGTGACGAACTACACTGCGACGTTCCCGTTCGAGGGAATCACGTTCCCGCTGACCGACGAGAAGCAGATAGCAATCGAGGGGAAGAAACTCGGCGTGAGCGGGTTCCTCGCGGTGTGGGAACACGATGGGTCGATTCTCGTCGCCGGTGGCGCACACCCCGGTGAGAACCTCGACCTCGGTGTGACTAAAGAGCCGACCTCGGCCATCGAGGTGTCGGTCGATATCGACCTCGGGTTGACCCCGGACGCGTACCGGGAGGAACTTCGCTCACTCGTCACGGCAGTCGAGTGAGGTGCCGTCGACGTCCGACGAGAAGCGACAGACGACGTGGACAATCCGCGTCACGCTGGACTGGGGCGGCCCCTGGATCGGGGCGCGTTGTGTGTGACCGCCCGACGTAGCCACAGCGTCGCCGCTCCGAGAACAGCACCTTTATCAGTCGTTCGCGGCCAAGTTCACGCAAGATTACTCTCAGGAGGTCAATGGTGACGAAAAATCCACAACAACCGGAGGTGAACATCGGACTCGTCGGTCACGTCGACCACGGAAAGACGACGCTCGTCCAAGCGTTGTCTGGGTCGTGGACGGACCAGCACTCCGAGGAGATGAAGCGCGGTATCTCCATCCGCCTCGGGTACGCCGACGCGACGTTCCGACAGATTCCCGGCGTCGATGCGCCGGAGTGTTACACAGTCGAAGAAGAGACCGAAGACGGGACCGAGACCGACGTCCTGCGCACCGTCTCGTTCGTCGACGCGCCCGGCCACGAGACGCTCATGGCGACGATGCTCTCAGGGGCCGCCATCATGGACGGCGCCGTTCTTCTCGTCAGCGCCACCGAAGAGGTCCCGCAGGCGCAGACGGCAGAACACCTGATGGCGCTCGATATCATCGGTATCGAGAACATCGTCATCGCCCAGAACAAGGTCGACCTCGTCGACCGCGAACGGGCGATAGAGAACTACGAACAGATTCAGGAGTTCGTGAAGGGAACGGTCGCCGAGGACGCGCCAATCGTCCCCATCAGCGCCCAGCAGGAGGTCAACCTCGACGTCCTCATCGAGGCCATCGAGAACGAGATTCCGACGCCAGAGCGCGACGAGAGCGAAGACAGTCGCATGTTCGTCGCACGCAGTTTCGACATCAACCGCCCGGGGACGACCTGGGACGGTCTCATGGGCGGCGTCATCGGCGGCAGCGTCGTCGCCGGCAAACTCGAAGACGGCGAGGAACTCGAACTTCGCCCCGGCCGCGAAGTCGAGGAAGAAGGCCAGACCGAGTGGCGCTCTATCACGACCGAGATTCGCTCGCTGCAAGCGGGCGGGAACATGGTCGACGAGGTCCGCCCCGGCGGTCTCTGTGGTGTCGGCACCGGTCTCGACCCGAGCGTCACGAAAGGTGACGCCCTCGCGGGACAGGTCGCCGGTAAGCCCGGCACGCTCCCCCCGACGCGCGAGCAGTTCACGATGGACGTGGAACTCCTCGACCGCGTCGTCGGCAGCGAAGACGACAGCGTCGACGAGATTTCCACGGGCGAACCGCTGATGCTCACCGTCGGCACCGCGACTACCGTCGGTGCGGTGACGAGTGCGCGCAGCGGCGAGGCCGAAGTAAAACTCAAGCGCCCAGTCTGTGCAGCGGAAGGTGCGAAGATAGCCATCAACCGCCGTGTCGGTGCGCGCTGGCGCCTCATCGGTATCGGGACGCTCAAGTGACGTGACCGCCACCGTAGTCGTTATGGACACGAACGCACTCATGATGCCGGTCGAACTCGACGTTCGCGTGTTCGACGAACTCGACCGGTTACTCGCGGCCGACGTGGACCTCGTCGTCCCCACGGCCGTCCTCGACGAGCTGGAGAAGCTCTCGACGGGCGGCGGGACGGAGGCCGTCGCCGCGAGCGTGGGTGCGGACCTAGCGACCCGGTGCCGTGCGGTCGAAACCGAGGAATCGTACGCCGACGACGCTGTCGTCGAACTCGCCGACTCCGGCGACGTCGACTACGTCGTCACGAACGACAAGCCCCTCCGTGACAGGGTGCTCGAATGCGGGATTCCCGTCATCGGCATCCGGGGGCACGCCACACTGGCGGTCACGGAACCTTAACGAAACTATGTACAAACGGGTACGACTCAAAGACACAGTCGAAGTCCCGCCACGCCACTTGGGCGATGTGACGCCCGAGCGGGTCAAGCGACTGTTGCAGGACAAACTGGAAGGACGGATGGACGAAGACGTGGGGAGCGTCGTGAGCGTCGTGAACGTCCACGACGTCGGCGAGGGCACCGTGTTGCCCAACCGCCCCGGCGTCTACTACGAAGCCGAGTTCGACGCGATTACCTACGACCCAGACATGCAGGAAGTCGTCGACGGCATCGTCGTCGAAGTCGTCGAGTTCGGTGCCTTCGTCGGCATCGGACCGGTCGACGGACTGCTCCACGTCTCGCAGATTTCCGACGAATACCTCGCCTACGACGGCGAGAACCAGCAACTCGCGTCGACCGAGTCCAACCAGACGCTCGCCGTGGACGACGAGGTGCGCGCCCGCATCGTCACGAAGAGTATCGACGAGCGCAACCCGCGCGACTCGAAGATTGGCCTGACCGCGAAACAGCCGGGGCTCGGCAAGCACGGCTGGCTCGAAAAGAAGCGCCAGCAGAGCGAGGCCTCGGCGGAGGGTAACTGATGGCGAAGAAACGCCTCGCCTGCCGCGAGTGCCACTTCGTCAACGAGCCCGACAAACAGACCTGTGAGAACTGCGGGTCGAGCAGCCTCACCGAAGACTGGGCAGGCTACGTCGTCATCACCCACCCCGAAGAGAGCGAAATCGCCACCGAGATGAACGTCACCGAACCCGGTGGCTACGCGCTCAAGGTCCGCTGAGATGCTCACCCTGCCGACGGCGCTTCGCGCGGCGTTCAAAGAGCCGTTCGGCCCCATCTACACAGAGGCCGAAGCCCTCCTCGCAGATGCATCGAGCGAGGAGACGAACGCACCACTCGTCGCCGTCGGCGACGTCGTCACCTTCTACCTCCGCCGTGCCGGCAGAGCACCAGACGTGGCTGTCGTCGACGGAAAGACCAAACGAGAGGCCGTCGGCGACGAGATTCGTCGAGCGGTCGAGACGGGGCGTCTCGTCGAAGTCACGAACGAACCGGGTACCATCTCGCGTGACCTCGTCGCAGCGCTCGTCGACGCACTCGCCGCCGACGAACCGACGACCCTCCTCGTCGAGGGCGAAGAGGACCTCGCGACCCTCCCTGCGGTCCTCGCTGCGCCCCTCGGGTCGACCATCGTCTACGGCCAACCGAACGAGGGGATGGTCCGCGTCACCGTCGACGAGGCGGCCAAGACAGAGATGCGTGACCTGTTGTCGCAGTTCGACGGCGATGTCGACGCCGTTCTCGCCCCTATCGAGGCCTGACTGATAGTCTCTCTTCCTTCGATTCGCCGCCGCTCTTCCTCCCTTCGAAATCCTTTTACTTGCTTCGCGGGCAATTACGGGTAACTAACCATGGAAATCGAAATCATCTCCGAGGAGGAGAACCCCATGTTGCACCGCTCGGACGTCCGATTCGAGATCGTCCACGAGGAAGCGACGCCCTCCCGTCTGTCGGTTCGCGACTCGCTCGCGGCCAAGCTGAACAAGGACTCTGACGAAGTCGTCGTCCACGAACTCGACACGAAGTTCGGTATGCGCAAGACCGCTGGCTACGCGAAGGTCTACGAGAGCCCCGAGTTCGCCCGCGACGTCGAACAGGAACACATGCTCGAACGCAACAAGATTACCGACGCCGAAGCCGAGGCCGAAGAGGCCTAATCTCGGTTTCGAATCGCCGTTTTCGACCAACTCTCGATGCGCATTCTCGGAATCGAAGGTACTGCGTGGGCCGCGAGCGCCGCGGTTTTCGAGACGGACGACCCCGACGCCCTCCGCGCCGGAACCGACCGAACTCCAGAGCCGTCTGCAGACCACATCTTCATCGAATCGAACCCCTACCAACCCGATAGCGGCGGCATCCACCCACGCGAGGCGGCCGAACACATGGGCACCGCCATCCCCGAAGTGGTCGAAACCGCCCTCGACCACGCCGCCGACAGACACGACGGAGACGGCCCTGTCGTCGACGCAGTCGCGTTCTCTCGTGGGCCGGGGCTCGGTCCGTGTCTCCGTATCGTCGGTACTGCGGCCCGCTCCGTCGCCCAGACGCTGGACGTACCGCTCGTCGGCGTCAACCACATGGTCGCCCACCTCGAAATCGGTCGCTACCAGTCCGGGTTCGAGTCACCCGTCTGTCTGAACGCCTCGGGCGCGAACGCTCACCTGCTCGGCTACCACAACGGCCGCTACCGCGTCCTCGGCGAGACGATGGACACCGGCGTCGGCAACGCCATCGACAAGTTCACCCGCCACGTCGGGTGGACCCACCCCGGCGGCCCGAAAGTCGAAGCGGCCGCCACAGACGGCGACTACGTCGAGTTACCGTACGTCGTCAAAGGGATGGATTTCTCCTTCTCGGGTATCATGAGCGCCGCGAAGGACGAGGCGGACGCTGGCACGCCCGTCGAAGACATCTCCGCTGGGTTGCAAGAGACCATCTTCGGCATGCTCACCGAAGTCGCCGAGCGCGCCCTCTCGCTCACGGGAACGGACGAACTCGTCCTCGGTGGGGGCGTCGGGAACAACGCCCGCCTCCGCGAGATGCTCGCCGAGATGTGCGAGCAACGCGGCGCGAAGTTCCACGCGCCCGAACCGCGCTTCCTCGGCGACAACGCGGGGATGATTGCCCTCCTCGGCGCGCGGATGTTCGCCGCGGGCGACACCCTCGCCGTCGAAGACTCCGCCGTGGACCCGAACTTCCGCCCGGACCAGGTCGAAGTGACGTGGCGTGGCACCGACGAATCCGTCGCTCGCGCCTACACCGACGACGGTGCCATCCGCGGGGCCGAAGCCACAGTCGATATCGGCGCAGACGACGTGGTGAAGCGCCGCGTCCCCAAGACGTACCGACACCCGGAACTCGACGACAGACTCCGCAGAGAGCGGACGAAGGCCGAAGCACGCCTGACGAGCGACGCTCGTCGTGTCGGTGTTCGGACGCCAATCGTCCGCGACGTGGATCCCGTCGATGGCGTCATCACCTTCCAGAGAGTCGGCGACGCTGACCTCGCAGAACGACTCGACCCGGCCGCCGTCCGCGTCGTCGGCGAATATCTCGCGCGCCTCCACGAGGCGGGTATCGTCCACGGCGACCCGACGACGCGGAACATCCGCGTCGGAACTGGACCGGACGGTGAGACGCGGGTCCACCTCATCGACTTCGGGCTCGGGTTCCACACCGGCCACGTCGAAGACCACGCGATGGACCTCCACGTGTTCGCCCAGAGTGTCGAAGGGACCGCAGACGACGCCGAACCGCTGGTCGACGCCCTCGAAGCAGGCTACGAATCCGTCGGGTCGGAGGAAGTCATCGCCCGCCTCCGGGACGTCGAATCCCGCGGCCGGTATCGGTAGGCTGTCGGAAATCGGTCCCGCTGTGGGCATCCGGACCCGGGCGGAACTGGTCGGAAGGCCAAAATGATTTATCGTCAGCGGGCGTACCTGTCTCGTATGGTAGACAAACCGCAAAGTGGAACGCTCTTCGGCATCCCCTACAACTTCGAGCGCCCGAGCGCAGGGCGTCTCCTGTCGTCGTACTGGCAACCTGGCAAGGGCATGCTCGTCGAGAAGCCCTTTGGCATCGGCTACACGCTGAACCTCGCGAATTGGCGCTCGTGGGTCGCTCTCCTCGTCGTCGGTGGCCTCCTCTGGAACGAGCGTCAGAGTCGCGAGAAGAAAGAGGAAGCAGCAGAAGCCGACGACGGTCCGGTCGAAGTCATCGTCGACTAACTCCGGCGACACACCGACGACTTTTCGACGCCCGCCTGCAGATGGGCGGGTATGCTCCGGTACGTCACTACGAACGAGGGCAAGGTCCGCGAGGCCCTCGACTATCTCGACGACGACGTCACGCAACTCGACTTCGACTACACCGAGGTTCAGGCGTCCGAACTCGGTCCCATCGCCGCACACGGTGCCCGCGAGGCCTACCGCTACGCCGGCGAACCAGTGCTGGTCGACGACGCCGGCCTCTTCATCGACGGGTTCGAGGGATTCCCCGGCCCGTACTCCGCCTACGTCGAAGACACCCTCGGCGTCGAGACGGTCTATCGACTCGCTGCCGCCGAACTCGACGAACCCCGTCGCGCCTCTTTCCGCTGCATCCTCGCGTACTGCGACGGCGACCCGTTCGAGGCGAGTCCCGACCCCATCGACCGTGACGACCGAACCGTCGCCGCCGCCCACGGTGCCGAACAGGACGCAGAGGAGACCGAAGCCCTCCCCGTGAAACTGTTCGAGGGTGTCGTCAACGGCCGCATCATCCCGCCGCGCGGTGATGGCGGATTCGGCTACGACCCCATCTTCGAACACGACGGCAAGACGTTCGCCGAGATGACGGCATCGGAGAAGAACGGTATCTCACACCGTGGGCGGGCGTTGGCGAAGTTTGCGACGTGGTACGCCGAACGCTAGTGAGGCGTACCCCATCGGGCGCGAAGCGTCCGACGGTGGTTTGTCGAGCGTGAGCGAGACAAAGAACGTGAATCTCTGATTCTCGGGAGTTCACCGAGCGTGAGCGAGACGAGAAACGCGGACGAACCCGTCTGAACACCACGTTTACCCTCCTCCCCCGCGGGGACTCCGACATGGACCCCACAGACTTCTTCGAAGATGGCACGGTCACCGTCTCCGAGGAGACGTACACCGTCGTCAAAGCGAAGCAAGCAGACCCAGACGCGTTCGCGACGATTCAGGACGGAGCCGAGACGACAGTCGTCGCCGAGGAAGGAACCGTGGACGAGGCGAACGTCGTCGAATCCGAGGGCGGGTGGAAACGCCTCACGTTCGAGATGGTCCTCCCGTTCGAACTCGTCGGGTTCTTGGCCGCCGTCGCCGGCGCGTTGGCAGACGAAGACATCTCGATATTCGCCCTCTCTGCGTACTCGACAGACCACGTTCTCGTGAAGGAAGACGACGTCCCGGCGGCGACGGCGAAACTCGAGGAACTCGGGTGCGTCGTCGCGTAGCATCAACGACCACCATGCAGAGGGGGAGCGCCCACGCTCGCGGGCCACGTGACTGAGAGCATGAACCGAGCGACGGCCCTCGCGACGGGCGTGGCAGGAGGGTACGGGATTTCGATGGCCGTGGCGATGGCGGTGTTCTTCGGCGAACCGTCGGCGAGTGTCGGCGTTGCGGCCGGGTTTACACTCGCGACGGTGGTGGCGACGTTCGTCGTGACGCGACTCGTCGTCTCCTGAACGACGGGGTACGACGAGTCGGTTCGGCGCGATTACGCTCTCGGGTCGCGGTCCGGACCGGGGTACTCGTCGTCGGCGACTTCTGCGTAGAGACTTTCGGCAGAGAACAACGTCGCGAACGCCTGCGGGTGGCGGATGCTGACCGGGAAGCGCCCGCCGAGGGCGGCACCGGCCTTCGCGGACGTGAGTCGTTCGTCGAACGTGAGGAGGTGCATGGCACCACCCCGATAGGCGGACGCGAGCGCCGGTTGGTCGCCTTCGGGATGTTCGACGAGTTCGACCCACGTCTCGACTTTTGCCCGCCAGTCAGCCGCCAGCGTCTCGTTTGCGAGGTCTGCGATGATAGCCTCCGCATCGTCGAGAAGAGGGTTGCTGGCGACGAGCGTCGTCCACGAGTGACGGCGGAGGTGGTCCAGTGCCTCACGGGACGCACCGCCGACGAGGAGGTCGGACGCGAGAACGTCGGCGTCGGCGACGACCCGTGTCGGCGCGGGGTCTGTGTCAGTCATCGTCGCCTCGGCGAGCGCGAAGCGCCGCTGAGATGTCGTCGTCGGTCGTCTCGTACTCGGCAGCGCGTTCGAACAGCGACTCCCATGTCATACGCACAACGACGCACCCACTCGAAAAGAATCCGACGTACTCGCCTGCACGACAGACGGTGGCGAAACCAATTCCAAACGCAATTCGGTGCATTTCCGACATATAGTAACTATCTCCAATTACATCAAGTGGGAAACAGTTAATTTCCCTTCCGCACAGCACAGTACCATGGCGATACAGCGACGACGTTTCTTGCACGCAGCAGGTGTCGGTGCTATCCTCGGACTGAGCGGGTGTACGGGCGAGTCGAACGAACCGCAAGCAGACGGCGAGACGACCGCTTCCGGCGGAAGTCAAGAAGAGAGTTCGGGTGGCGCGACGCAGGAGTTGACGCTCGCCACGACGACGAGTACCTACGACACGGGCCTCCTCGACGCCCTCAACCCGGTGTTCGAAGAGAAGTTCGACGCCCGTATCAAGACCATCCCGCAGGGGACGGGTGCGGCAATCGAGACGGCCAGAAATGGCGACGCCGACGTCATCCTCGTCCACGCTCGCGGCGCGGAAGACGAGTTCCTCGAAGAGGGCTACGGCGTCAACCGCCGCGACGTGATGTTCAACGACTTCGTCATCGTCGGGCCCGCCGACGACCCGGCAGGTATTCAGGGGATGTCCAGCGCCGCCGACGCCTTCGCGACGATTGCGGACACGCAGTCCACGTTCGTCTCACGCGGTGACGACTCCGGGACGAACAAGAAGGAACTGCTCGTCTGGGAGGCCGCGGGTGTCGAACCGTCCGGCCAGTGGTACCGCGCAATCGGCAAAGGGATGGGTGACACCCTCGTGCAGGCCGACCAGTCGGGTGCGTACACGCTCTCGGACCGCGGGACGTACCTCGCCACGCAGGACAACGTCGACCTCGAAATCCTCGTCCAGGGGCCCCTCCAAGGCGGGCCGACCATCCTGAAGAACCCCTACGGCGTCATCCCGGTCAACCCGGCGAAGTACCCCGACGTGAACTATCCCCTCGCCATGGCCTACGCCGGATTCCTGACCAGTCCCGAGGGCCAAGAGATTATCAGCAACTACACTGCCAACGGGTCGCAGTTGTTCTTCCCGAACGCGCTGTCCGAAGACCCCCAGTTCGGCCAGTACGTGCCCGAGGGCTACTCAGATGGGAGTGGAAACGGGTCGGCGTCGGTCTCGGACGCGCAGTTCGAGCAGTGGGTCGCCGAGAACGTCCCCGAGGACTTTTAGTCCGGTCCGACCCCACCTCCGCCCGTGTTCGGCCTCGGCGACCTGAACCTGACCTACCTCGTCAGCATCACCGTCGTCTCACTGTACGTGAGCACGGTGGCAGTCCTCCTCAGCGCCGCGATTGGCTTACCAGTCGCGCTCACAGTCGGATTCCGCGACTTCCGCGGGAAGTCCATCGTCACCTCCATCATCTCGACGGGGATGGGCTTTCCCAGCGTCGTCGTCGGCCTCGTGGTCCTCTTGATGCTCTCTCGGTCCGGCCCACTCGGGGAACTCGAACTCCTGTTTACGCCCGAAGCGATGATTATCTCGCAGACGATTCTCGCACTCCCCGTCCTCGTGAGTGTCTCGCTCTCCGCAGTCCAATCGGTGCCACAGGACCTCAGAGACGCCGCGTTCGCGACTGGCGGCACCTCGGTGGACGTTGCACTCCTCGTCGTCCGAGAGGCCCGCTACGGAATCGTGACCGCCCTCTTGGCCGCCTACGGCCGCGCCATCAGTGAAGTCGGGTCCGTCCTCATCGTCGGTGGCAACATCGTCTTCTCGGACAGTACCTCGTTCACGCGGACGCTCACGACGGCGATTACCGTCGAAGCGCGGAAGGGAAACATCGAGACAGGTATCGCACTCGGTGCCATCCTCCTCGCACTCGTCCTCACGGTGAACGCCCTCGGGGCACGCTTCCGCGACCGGAACTCGGCAGGTGGGAACCGATGAGTGAGACACACCACACCGCAGACACACAATCACCGAGCGGGGAATCGCGGCAGTTGACACGTCTCGCCGCGTGCAACCTGAGTCACGGATTCGGCGATGGCGTGGTTCTCGAAGACATCTCGCTCGCCGTCGAACCCGGCGAGATACTGGCTATCGTCGGTCCATCGGGGACGGGGAAGACGACGCTCTTACGACTGCTCGCGATGTTCGAACCGCCGGACAGGGGCACCGTCGAAGTCGACGGTGAAGACGTGTGGGCGCTGTCCGACGACCAGCGACTCGCCCTCAGGCGGCGCATCGGGATGGGATTCCAGACGCGGAGTCTGTTCTCTGCGTCGGTGTCCGACAACGTCGCGTACGGACTTCGCGTCCGGCAGTCGTGGGGGGAGCGACTTCGAAGCGCCATCGAGAACGTCGTCGGCAGACGCGACCCCGCACCGTCGGTCGAACGCGCCCTCGAAACGGTCGGCATGGCCGACAAGATGCACCGTGATGCGCGGTCGTTGTCCGCCGGCGAGGCCCAGCGAGTCGCCATCGCGCGGGCACTCGCTCCGGACCCAGACGTGTTGCTGTTGGACGAACCGACGTCGAACCTCGACCCACGAAATACCGCCGCAATTGAGTCGGCGATGCGAGAGGCGCGAAGTCACGGCATCGCCGTCGCGTTGGCTACCCACGACATGCAGCAAGCGCAACGCGTCTCAGACCGGACAGCGGTCCTCCTCGACGGGACGTGTATCGAGTCGGGACCGACCGACCGGATATTCGAGAATCCGGCCGACGACAGAGTCCGCCGATTCATCGAGGGGAAACTCGTCTACTGAGTCCGACGGTTGGCGGGGCCCCTTCGAGAGACTGTGGAGAAGTGGTCTAGAACCCGTGTGTGACTGCCGTCTGACGCAGGTTTATGGTCCGTGATACATATCCACCGTCTGGGCGCGCACTCTCGGCCTCAGTTCCCATCCTCCCACCCGCGCGCCCGGCACACCACCATAGCCGTTCTGGCCTCCCCCGGCACGGCGTGTGGCGTCACCACCAGGGCGCCATCCTTTACTTTCGACCACTAGTGAGACGTCTCACGTCGCGGAGAGACGACACAGAACTGGAGTCGTGAGACACCCTAGCCAAGCAGTTGCGTGCGAACACGCTCGAGTGCGTCGCGTTCGGTGAGGAGCGCGAGTTGGTCACCTGCTTCGACGACCGTTCCGGGGAGCGGAATCGTCATCGGTTCGCGTGCTCGGCCGTGGGCGTAGACACGGCCATCGGCACCCAGGTCGATACTGGCGACGTGTTCGCCGATGACTGGTGCCCCCTCGGGGACGGACACTGTCGTGAGGCGGAGTTGGTCGGTCAGGTCACCGATTGCGTTGAAGTCCCCGCCGAGAAGTGCCGTCTTCGCGCCCGCTGCACCGAGACGTTCTGGATAGACGATTTCGTCCACGTCGTCGGCGTAGCGCTCGTATATCTCCTGTCGGTAGTCCTCGCTGATTCGCATGACGGAACGACAGCCGAACTCCTTTCCGAGCATACACGCCGCGAAGTTGATGTTCGGGTCGCCAGTCAGTCCGCCGACGGCGTTTGCAGACTCGATGCCTGCCGACTTCAGGACGCTCTCGGTCCCGCCGTCACCGAATATCGCCTGAAACCCCTCGTCGAGGGCGCGGTCGACTTTCTGCTCGTCGTTGTCGACGACAGTCACGTTGTGGCCCTCTTCTCGAAGCACACGCGCAGTTCGAGAACCTACGCGACCATATCCCACGATAACGACCTTCATGGTACTACCATACACACCAGTCGGCTAAAAGATAGCCCCCGTCAGGGTCGGGTCTGTTCGAGTCGCTCCGTGAGCGAATCGATAGTGTCGGAGAGCGTGGCCGTCCCGAAGAGTGCCACGAGCACGGCACCGACCGAATCGAAGATGAGGTCGACGAGCGTGTCGTCGAGGCCGTACTGGACGAGAACAGCCTCGGTACCGGCTGCTTCGGCCGCGAGACGGGCACCGAACTCGAGGACTTCCCAGAAGACGCCGACAGCGAGCGTGAACAGCAGGATGTAGACGAACATGAACTGTCGGGGGAAGTGAACGGCGTCGGTGTGCGCTTCGATGGCTCGTGCTGCGGTGTACCCGACGGCGGCGACGACGCTCGCCGAGAGCGTGTGGGTGACGTGGTCCCACCAGTGGATGTAGTGGTACGGTCCGAGCATCCCGATTGCGTGTAACAAGACGGCCGTCGTCAGCCACATCCCCAAGAACGGATGGAGCCGAATCTGCCAGTCGCGTCGGAGTATCGCCGGCAGAAACGTGGCAGCGAGGGCGAGGAGGGCGTTGACGACGACACTCAGGTTCCGCGTGTACACGCCGGCGACGAAGATGAGACCGATGACGAGTTGGATGAATCGGCTGGCGATTCGTTCGACGTGCCACGAGCGCATGTACCAGTAGAGAGGGCGTCCGCCCGGTAAATTCCACTGTGCTACTAGCTAGCACGACTACCGACACCGTTTTTCCTTCAGATTACATACGACACTTCGATGATGGCCACCACTCACGCCCTCGCGGGTGTCGTTCTCGGCACCGCCGTGTGGGCGTTGGTCCCCGAGGCCGGGATGCTCCCCGTCCTTGCGGCCGCACTCGGCGGCCTGTTCCCCGACTTCGACCTGTACGCCGGCCACCGCAAGACGCTCCACTTCCCAGTGTACTTCAGCGCACTCGCGGTGCCAGCGCTCGCAATCGCCGCATTGAACCCGACGACGGCGACGCTCGCCGTCGCGCTGTTCCTCGCAGCGGCCGCACTGCACTCTGCGTCCGACGTTCTCGGCGGCGGCCTCGAACTCAAGCCGTGGCTCGGAACGTCTGAGCGCGCCGTCTACGACCACTGGAACGGCCGATGGCTCGCTCCGAAACGCTACGTCCGGTACGACGGGTCCCCCGAGGACCTCGCGCTGACACTCGCCTTCGCCGTCCCGCCAGTCGTCGTCTTCGACGGGATGGCCGAGACACTCGTCATCGGCGCAGTCGCCGTCTCGGGCGTCTACGTCCTCCTCCGGAAACCGATGGTCGCAATCGCAGAACGCGCCGTCGCAGCGATTCCCGACCACCTCGTCGACCACGTGCCCGAACGGTTCGTCCGGGACCTGCGGTAGACGGCCACCACTTTTGACACGATATCTCTCCGAGAGCGACGCGTCGACCGCTCAGCAGAAGACATTTATCGCCCGCTGTCGGGCGTGAACGTAACGGGATGGTTTCGCGGTGACAGACCAGCGACGCGCAGTCCGTGACGGGTACGACAACCTCGCCGACGTGTACCACGAAGAGCGAAACGAGCACGCGCCGTCGGTGCTCGGCGAACTCACAGCACGTCTCGAAGAAGGCGACAGCGTCCTCGACGTCGGGTGTGGACAAGGGACGCCAGTGACGAGTGCGCTCGCGGAAGACTTCTGCGTCGTCGGCGTCGACTTCTCACGTGCGCAGTTGGAACTCGCCAGAGCGAACGTCGCGAACGCGAGGTTCCTTCAGGGCGACATGACCGCCCTCCCCACCGAGTCGTCGTCGTTCGACGCGCTCTGTGCCTTCTATTCGCTCATCCACGTGCCGGTTGCCGAACACGAACAGGTGTTCGCGGAGTTCGCTCGCGTGCTTCGACCCGGTGGTCACCTCCTCTGTACCGTCGGCGGTGAGGCGTGGGAAGGGTCGAACCCCGATTGGCTGGACAGCGGCGTCGAGATGCGGTGGAGTTTCCCAGACATCGAACAGACGTACGAGATACTCGACCGGACCGGGTTCGACGTCCTCGACGAGTTCGTCGTCGACGACGAACTCGGGAGTCAGTACCCGTTCGTGCTGGCGCAGTTCGGGTCGAACTGAATCGGAGTCTCAGACCCGTCTGTGTGCTTCGTTCACTGACCGGGCGATTAATCACTCGGGCGACAGAGGTGTGTGTCATGTCCTCGTCCTTCGGCGTCGGCCATCCCCACAGAGGTGCATCGGGTCTCGATGAGAGACTGCGCGCCGAGGACGAACCACGTGGTCGCTGCGAGGTCGGCGTGCCGTGAGCGACACCTTCTTCCAGCGGTTCGACGAGTGGGTGGCGGCGTTCGACGACGTGGAGTTCGTCGAAGGCGAGAGCGACGAGCACCACACCGAGAGCGCAGTCACACTCCTCACCAAACTCGTCTTCGTCCAGACCCTCGCAGACTACGGCGTCGTCGACGCTGATTGGCTTCGGAAGACGTGGAACGGGCACGAACGAAGTCACGGTCACGACGGCAGACACGCGGTGCTGGATGCCTTCTTCACAGACGTGAGCGAGCAGGTCGAAGCGTACTGTGACGTCGGCCTGTTTACACGGGACGTCTACCCGACGGGCGAACAGTCGGCACCGGGCGCCGAGACGGTTGCGCAGAACGTCGCCGCAGTCGTGGGTGTCGCCACAGACGAGAGTCAGGGCGAGAAGACAGGGGTGGCCGACGTCGATTTCACGCAACTCGACGAGGACGTCTTCGGTCGAATCTACGAGACGTATCTCGCCGACGGCCGAACGGGCCACGGAATCTACTACACGCCGGGGTACGTCTCCCGGTCGCTCGTCGCAGACACCGTCGGCGCCGAGTTGGGAGCCATCGCGACCCGATTCGAGGACGCAGTCGAGACAGGGCGATGGGACGCTGCCGCCACCGCAGCGATGGAGTTCACCGAGTTCACCGTCCTCGACCCCGCCTGTGGGACAGGGTCGTTCCTCGTCGCGGCGTTCGACACCATCCGTGACGAGTACGACCGACTGTTCGAGTGCCTAGACGCCGCACGACCCCCACGTCGACAGTCCGAAGGGGCAGAGACGAGCGAAAATCCGTCAGAAGGTAAAACCGAGCGCATCGAAGCACTCCTGCGAACACTCGGGTACACAGAAGACGAACGAGGTGAACTCCGTCTTCGAGAACGGGAGTTCGCCGCCACACTCGTACTCCGGCACGTTCACGCGGTCGACCTCGATAGCCAGGCCCTCGA
>NZ_LOPV01000041.1 GCF_001469865.1 Haloferax profundi | reverse complement strand
ACTCAACGTCTGGCTCGCCGCCGTCGGCCGTGACCCCGAGTTCGACAGTGGCGTCGAAACTGACCGTCACCCCGAGACCACAGAACTAGGCGAGACGTCCGCCGGCGGGTGTGACTGGCCCGAGTTCGAGGTGAACTTCGGGTGTGGTGATGCACTCGTCGGACTCCCCGATGAGCGGGTACAGGACGTACTCCACGCGCAGTACGGGACGGAGATGCGAGCAATCGCTCACGCCCGTATTGCCGCCCTCGAGGACACGCGAGAACGAGAGTCGCTCAGACGAGCGGTAGACGTACGGGGACAGATTCGGCCAGAACTCGACGCGATGTTCGAAGCGTCCGTCGAAGACTCACAGGCGTCGGCAGCACTTCTCGACGAGACGACGCCGTTCTACTGGCCGCTCCAGTTCTGGCACGTGTATCAAGATAGCGGCGGGTTCGACTGCGTCGTCGGCAACCCGCCGTGGGTGACACACGGGGGCGAACACGTCACGCGCTTTCTGGCCGAGCGGTACGAGTACCAATCGGGCCGACCGGACCTCTATCGGTACTTCCTCGAACGGTCGTTCACCGCGACGAACGGGTGTATGGGTCTGGTGACGCCGAACACGTGGCTCTCGATTCCCGGTGCGAGAGACCTTCGACGCGTCCTGTTACGCAGTGCGCGACTCACGACGATTGCGTTCGTGCCAGACTCGGCGTTCACCGACGTTGGCCAGAACAGTATCGCAGTCGTCGTCGACAAGCAGGGACCGCCGACAGTCGTCGAGTCGAGTGACGACGACTTCGGCCGGGGCGGAATCACCGTCGGCGAACTCACGACAGATGGCGAGTTCCAACCAGTTCGGACCGTCCCGCCGGCGAGTATCGAACCGCCGGCGTATCACGTCAACCCCTACGTGGGTGCAAAAGAGTACGCGATTACCGCGAAGATGACCGCGAACGCGACCACGTTGGCCGATATCGCCGACCTGACCGTCGGCTACCAACTCTATCACCGGAGCATCCACACTCCCGCGGAAATCGAGAACGAGGTGTTCCACTCCGAGGAGAGCGACCACGATGCACACGTGCCAGACACGCGTGCTGCGTCCCTCAGGCGATTCCACCTCGACTCGTCGCCGACACAGTACGTCGATACGTCTGCTGAGTTCTTCCGGATTCCCCCGAAACGATTTCTCGACGGCGAAAAGGTCCTGTTACGCGAGGTGCCCTCGAAACGAGAGACCGGGTTGATAGCCGCTCGTTCGACGACGACGCGACTCTTCCCCAAGTCGGTGATTTCGGTCGTCCTGACCGACGACGACTACGACTACCAGCACCTCCTCGGCGTGCTGAACAGTCGCGTCGCGTACCTCCAGTCACTCGTCACTGGCGAGAAGATGGGACAACACCTCTTCCCGCGGGTGTCGCTGACGCAACTTCGTGGCCTCGCTATCGAAGGGACGACAGAACTCACGCCACTCGTCGAACGCCTCGAAGCGCTCTCGGCGCGTCGGTTCCACTTCCGACAGGCGTGGAAGCGTCGCGTCGAGGCACAGACCACTGCTGACCGAACGCTCGCGGCGATTCTCGGAGCAGACCACTCGGCAGGTGACACCGAAGAGGCGACCGAAGCGTGGGTTGTCGACTGTTCGGTGGAGCCAGACGGCGACGGTGACGTACTCGAACGGGAGTACTCGGCGTTCGAGTTCGTCGGCGACACCGACAGGCCGTCGGGCGTCCTCTACGGCATCGACGACGGCGTCGAGACGGCGGTGCTCAGCGTCGAGTTTCGAACCCGCGAACAACTCCAGTTGGTCTCGCTCTCGGTAGCAGCACTGCTCGACTCGCGAGTGAACGTCGACCACCTCCGGCACGTGTTGGAGAAAGCCGTCGTGCGCGGCGCTGGCGAGGCGTCTGTCGAACCGGCAGTCACACTCGTCCGCGACGTTCAGCGCGACGTGAGCGATGCCGTCGGAAGCGACGTCGACTTGGACGAGAGACCGACAGATATCGTCCGCATCGAGGCGGCACTGTCGGACGCACAGATGGAACTCGATGCGGCCGTCTTCGACCTCTACGGCCTCACGCCGGCGGACGCACGGACCGTCCTCGACGTCCTGGACGTCCGTGAGATGGTCACAGAAGAGACGATTTCGAGACTCACTCGGCTACAGACGGCAGCGAGAGACGGGTAGTCACCCACGTCAGTATCGGCAGGTCACCTCAGTCACTCGGTTCGGGGTGGCCGGACGGGGACGACTCGACGCGGGATTCGCGGCGGTGGAGCAGGTACGCGCACACGACGGCGACGACACCCGCCGCGGTGGCGATACCGAACGCGACCCGGTATCCGGCAGGGGTGTAGACCCGGGCGCCAGCGACCGTCTCGCCGGTCCAGTAGGCATCGAGTGCGTACCCCATCACCGCCGGGAAGACGGCGGCACCGAAGTACCCCATGCTGTTTATCGCGCCCGTAGCAGTCGCACTCGCCGTCGCGCCGTGGCGCTCCTTGGCGACGGTAAAAGCGATGACTGCGCCGCCCATGACGAACAACGCGGCAAAGAGCAACCCACCGGCGACGAGCAACGGCGGCGTCACGAAGAGGAAGATGAGACTGTACGCGACGGTGAAGACGATGCACGAGAGGAGGATGAGTTCGGTTCGGTGGCCCAGTCGGTCCGAGAGCGTCCCCATGAGTGGCGACCCGACGAGAAACGCGACGTTGCCGGCGAAGACGACCAGCGAGGCAGTCCGGACCGACACGTCGTAGAGGTCCGAGATGTACGGGACGCCCCACAACCCGAGGACGGTGAAGTTCGTCCCCAACACCAGAAACAGCATCGTCCCCATCAGCCACGTCTCGCCTTCTCTCAGCACTCGTTTCGTGTTCTCGACGACGGTCGAAAACTCGATTCGGGTCGTCGGTGGTTGGACGCCGTCGAGTGGTTGGAACCCAGCGTCGCGGGGGCGGTCACGAACCACGAAGAACGTCACCACCGCGAGTCCAACGCCACCGACGCCGATGGCGAGTAAGACCGACCGCCAGTCCGCACTGTCGATGGCGATGGCGAGCGGTGTCGTCGCGAGGACGCCACCCATCCCCGCCGCGGCGATAGTCCACCCTGTCATCGTGGCAAACTCGTCCGACCGATACCAGTTCGCGAGGAACCGAAGCGTCGCCGTGTAGAGGACGCTCCCCCCGAGACCCAACAGCGCTCGTGACGCGAACGCGAGGGCGTAGGTCGGCGCGAGAGCGAATCCGAACACGCCGAGCGACATGACGGTCAGGCCGGCAGCAGCGACCCGACGCGACCCGACCCGGTCCACCAAGATTCCCGACGGCAACTGTAGCGCAGCGTAGATGTAGAAGAACGAGGCGTGCAACATCCCAAGTTCGGCGCCGGTCGTGTCGAATGCCCGCGAGAGGTCGTCCGCGAGGACTGCAGTCGTCACCCGGTGGAAACTGACGAGAAGAAATCCGACTGCGAGGAGTGCCCACAACACCCATCGCCAGCGCGTCGGATGTGCCCGAATCGAGAACCGTGCCATATCACCCGTGACAGAGCCTGCGTGTAAATGTCTATCGCGGGGCGGTGGTCTGCGTGGTGCGGTGGCCTGTCGGCGAGTGCACTCGAGCAACACTCATGGATGTTGATAGCAACGAGGCTTTTTGTGTCTCTACGGTGATTTGACATGTGTTACCATGCAAGCTGCGCGGCTCCACGAGTATACGGACGAGATGAGCAATGCACTACAGATAGAGGACATCGACCGCCCGACGGTTTCGGCGTCGAACGGTGTCGTCGTCGAAGTACAAGGTGCGGGATGGTGCCAGACTGACAACCACATCATCGAGGGAATGTGGACGGAGTACGTCGACCAACCACTCCCGATGACATTGGGCCACGAGAACGCAGGGACCGTCGTCGAGACGGGCGACGAGGTGCAACTCGTCGACGAGGGTGACCCGGTAATCTGCCATCCGGTCCAGACGTGCGGCATCTGTCGTCCGTGTCGGCAGGGCGAAGACATGTACTGTGAGAACAGCAAATTCAACGGCCTCACGACCGACGGCGGGTTCGCCGAGTACCTCTTGACCAACGAACGCGCCGTCATCCCACTTCCGGACGGCGTCGACCCCGTCGATATCGCGCCCCACGCCGACGCGGGTATCACCGCCTACCACGCCGCGAAGAAGGCCGTCCACGAACTGAATCCGGGCGACACCGCCGTCGTCATCGGTATCGGTGGTCTCGGTCACATCGGCCTGCAGTGCGTAGACGCGATGAGTGCCCCCGACATCGTCGCCGTCGACGTGAAAGACGAGGCTCTCGACCTGGCGACGGACCTCGGTGCGAATCACACGATAAACCCAACTTCGGACGACGTAGTGGCCGAAATCGACACACTCACCGACGGGACCGGCGCGGCGCAGGTACTCGACTTCGTCGGCGCGGACGAGACGACGGGCTATGCTCCCGACATCGTCGCCGCCGGCGGCGACCACCACATCATCGGGTACGGCGGACACGTCCACGAACCCTCGCAAGCGCTCGTCAACGGCGAGTTCTCGTTCCGCGGGACGCTCGTGGGACAGTACACGGAGTTACAGGAACTGGTGGCCCTCGTCGAACGTGGCGACGTCGAACTTCGAACGACTCGGTACGGTCTCGACGAGGTGAACACCGTCGCCGAACGCCTCGAACACGGCGAAATCGAAGGGCGCGCGGTGATTACGCCGTAGTCACAAACTCGGGTGCGGGCACAATTCGTGCGGCACCGCTCGCTCGTCACGGTGAGGTTTTAGAAAAAGCCTAGGCCGGGATTTGAACCCGGGCTCTCGTCCGCCGGGCGTTTTCACGCCCACGTACCCGGTGTGCCGTTTAGGGGTGTACCCGGAGAACACCAATGGCACTCAAAGCCACACCGCCACACGAAGCGAAGAACCGATTTCTGAAGGACAAGGAGCCGGGCGTGACCCGGAAGACTCTGAAGAACTACCGAACCAGTCTGCGGCAGTTCTGCAACTGGCTGGACGAACAGGGAGTCAAGACCCTCAACAACCTCGATAGCGAACTCATCCAGCGGTACAAGGAGTACCGCCTGTCCAACGTGAAGGTCATCACAGCCCGGCAGGATATGATGACCATCAAACAGTTCATCGAGTTCTGTGAACACATTGCGGCAGTCCCACGCGGGATGGCGGATATGGTTCGGATTCCCCAAATCAGCGAGAACGACGAGATTTGCGACGACCTCCTCACTCGGGAAGAAGCCGTGGGAGTTCTCGACTTCCTCAGCAAGTACCAGTACGCCAGTAACCGGCACGTCACGCTCCTGATTCTGTGGAAGACTGGGATGCGAATCAGCGGGCTTCGGGCGCTCGACCTCGGCGACTTCGATGAGGGTCGCCCGGCACTCCAACTCCGTCACCGGCCCGAGACGGGGACGCCACTCAAGAACAAGGAGAAGGCCGAGCGAGACGTTCTCATCACGCCCGATATGGCCGGGGTCATCACGGACTACATCGACCAGAACCGACCCGACGTGGAGGACGAACACGGCAGGAAGCCGCTCCTCTCCTCGAAGAACGGTCGGGTTGTGGAGACCACCATCCAGCGGTACGTCTACACGGCGACCCGTCCGTGCATCTACAACGGCGGGAACTGCCCCTTCGACCGGGTACTCGATACCTGTGAGGCCTTATCGTGGAACGCCTCGTCAAAGTGTCCCGGCTCGGTCAGTCCGCACGCGCTCCGCCGTGGGTACGTGACGGCGGCTCGGAACGCGGGTCAGCCGAAGGACGTGACCGGGGAGCGAGTCAATATGAGCGGGAAGGTGCTGGACAAGCACTACGACAAAGGGACGAACGCCGAGAAAGCGAAACGCCGACAGGGATACTTACGAGACATTTGATTCGATATCTGTCGAAGACATTGGATTAACAGGCTACTTCTTTAGGGGCAGGGGTTGAAGACATTTCACGAGATGATTCCGCTATGAACGACCAGAGCCCCAACGACCATTGGGAGAGACGCAGGATAGAGATGGAGAGAAGGCGGGCAATGAAACGTGAAGAAGAGCGAGAAAAGAAACGTGAGCTAGCAAGAGAGATACGAAGATATGGAAACTCGTTGATATCAGTTGGGGCAATGGGCTTCGTTCTGGGAACGGCTTTACTTGTAATTGCACTCATTTCGAGATTTCCTTCGACGACAAATTCTCTCTTAGTATCTTTTGGAGCCGTAGTCACACTAACAATTGTATTTTTCACTTTCACGAGGCGTCGTCGCGTTTCTATGTTACTGTCTGACAGAGGGGAGTAATTGTGCTTCTGAAGCCCTTCGAGCGATTGAGCCTGCTTGACGCTCTAAGTATAATGTTAGTTGCAATCGCAACGGGGTTGGGGGCGTCAGTCGGAATTCTTGCCCCATTATTACCCCTTGCGGCACCACAGGCCACATTGGCAGTAGTAGGTGTCGCAATTATGATTGCTTCATTAGCCGCCCTGATTCAGGGTGTCAGTACAAACAGACTTGCGGATGATGTTGAAACTGGCCCCAACGAGGAGGAGGAAGGAATCCAAGAGAGATGGCACAGAGAACAAGTCCAAAGGGCATACAACCAAGGCTATAGCGAAGGCCGATATCACGGGTACGAGTCTGGTATCGAAAAGGGCCTAGAACTTGCCAAACAAGCGAGCGATGAAATGGACCAGACTACCTCATCACAGGTGAGGCCTACCGAGGATGAGCTGTCGGAACCTTCTGTCAAAAAAGAATATGAGGAAAGACAAGAAAATGAACAAGGTTTGAGCGAAGACATTGCCGAACCAACCGAAAAGAAAGATTCAACTGACGAAGCGGAACCTTCCGAAGAAGAAATCGACACAGAAGGGCAAAAAAACCCGGAAATTGAGGAGAGGCTCAACGAATTAGAAAGTGAACTTGAAGAGGATTATAACTGATAACCCTGTGCCAAGTTCTCCTTCTCTATGGAATTCTACTCTGCAGAATCACTCTCTTCGATATCATAATTAAAATCAACGTATCTTCCTGAGGCGTGTCAACTCAGTCATTTTCCTAAACCTCAACACCGCAGGAACGCCCTGCGCTTACGGGTGTCCTTCTCGCCGCAGTTAGCCAGCGAAACTTGCCAGTAAACGGGTAGGACTGTTGGCAGAAAGTCGGCCTAAGATTAATTAGAACGCCGCGCCGTTGGCGCATTACACCTCAGGGCCGAATTAGAAGCCTAGGCCGGGATTTGAACCCGGGCTCTCGTCCTTACCAAGGACGCGCTTTACCGCTAAGCTACCCAGGCACGCATTCCTTCGTTGTCCGGGTTTGTCTTTAGGGGTTTCGATTTGAATCGCCCCGGAACCATGGTAGCGTATGTCGATTACCGGTCAGCTGTCGAAGTGACTGGGTCGTCGCCGGACCCGCCTCGATAGAGTGCCGCGATACGCTCGACGGTCGATTCTGAGACCGTCTCTGCCGCAGGTGGCAAATCACCATCCTGTGTCTTCGCCAACCCGGCCGCGTATTCGACGAGCGCAGTCGGCGGTGGCGACCCGACTGCTGTCGTTCCGGCGACGACTGCCAGCGTACAGATGTTGACTTCGAGGTTGCTGTCGAGGACAGCACGGTCGGTGTCGGGGGCACTGCGGAGGCGCGTCTGGTCGCGTCCGAATGCCCGAACCGTCTCGACAGCGTGGTCGGCCGCTTCCGTCCGAGCGAGGAGGTAGAAACCGCGCGAGACCAGCACGTCTGCGGCGAGGATATCCAAGTCGGCGTCGGTGTCGTCGTCTGGCGAATCGAGGTGTACCCACGGTTCGTCACGAGCGAGTAGTCGAGTGAGCCGAAGCCCCTCGTAGATGAGTTGCACTCCGGCGGCACGCGTTGCCAGGCCGTTCAGGTCGACGTTGGGTTCGACAGCCCGCGCGCTCACGAACGTGAGTACCGCCGGTGTCAACGAGGCGGCGTCGAGGCGTTCGTCCAGCGCTGTGCGGAGGGCATCGGGTTCGATATCCGACAGAGCCTCACGCGCAGCCTCACGGGCTCGCACGGCGTCGTCCATCGGCCGAGACTTACGGTTGGGAGGCCAAAGACCTTTGGAAAACCACGGCACAACGTGGATATGATACGGACGACAGACGATGGCGACCTCCGGGTCGTGACCATCGAGCGCCCCGAACGACGAAACGCCCTCAGACCGACAGACCTCGACGACTTGCGGGCCGCTATCGACGACGCCGACGCGCCAGTCGTCTTGCTCCGCGGGAGTGGCCCAGCGTTCTGCGCGGGTGCCGACCTGGACAGCGTCGCCGAACTCGACGACCCGGAGGCGTTCGCTCGGCAGGGCCAGCGTGTGGCGGACACTATCGAGCAATCGCCGTCTGTCGTCGTCGCCGGTATCGACGGCGCGGCCCGCGGTGGTGGCGTCGAACTCGCCCTCGCTTGCGACGTTCGAGTCGCCACGCCCCGAGCGACACTGGGCGAACCGGGTGTCCGAATCGGTCTCTTCGGTGCGTGGGGAGGAACCGTTCGCCTTCCGCGCATCGTCGGCGAAGGTCACGCACTCGAATTTTCGCTGTCTGGCCGCGTCGTCGACGCCGACGAAGCGCTCCAGATGGGTCTCGTCTCCCGACTCGTCGACGACCCGTACGACGTTGCCGCCTCGATGGCCGAGAACGAACACCAGTCGCTCCGAATCATCAAAGAGCGCCTGCGAGACCGAAGCGACGACGAGGCACGGTTAGACGCAGAAGCGAGCGGGTTCGCAGCACTGCATCGGGCGAACGTCGACGATATCGCGACGTCGCGAGAAGAGTAGTTACAGGTTCAGTTCGGACGGCGCGGGTGGCATGGACCGCTTGTGGGCGCTCCGTTCGTAGAGTTCGACCACGCGGTCGATTTGTGCTTCGGTCACGTCGAGGTTCCGGATGGTGGCAGACTTCGACAGGGGGCCGTCGACGTGGAGTGCGAGGATGGCGTCGAGGACGTCGTAAGTGAGTCCCAGTTCGGACTCGTCGGTCTGACCGCTCCACATCTCGGCAGAGGGAGTCTGGAGGACGAGGTCTTCGGGGACGCCCACGTGGGCGGCCAGTTGGCGGACCTGTTGCTTGTAGAGGTTGCCGATAGGGTTGCAGTCGACGGCCTGGTCGCCGTACTTCGTGAAGTACCCCGTCATCGCTTCCGAGCGGTTGCCCGTCCCGAGGACGATGCGGTTCTCGTGGTTCGCGACGAAGTAGTTGAGGACGCCGCGAGTGCGGACGTAGACGTTACCGGCGGCCATTCGGTCGTTCGCCGCCTCGGGGAACGTGTCGAAGAACGTCTCGGCGATGGGCTGAATCTCGACTACGTCGTACTCGATGCCGAGCATCTCGGCCACACCCTCGGCGTCGCTCATCATGTCTTCGGCGTTCGCCACGCTCGGCATGACGAGACCGTGGAGTCCGTCTTCACCGAGGGCCTCGACGGCGAGGAAGGCAGTGAGCGTCGAGTCGATACCACCGGAGAGACCGAGCACCGCGCCGTCGGCACCCGCGGCGTCGACGGTGTCGCGGATGAACGTCGTGATGTGTTCGCGGTGGGCTTCCAGTTCGGCCTCCGAGAGACGAAGGTCGATGGGCGCACTCTCCGAGAGAACGTCGATTTCTGTCATTGATTCCGATTAGCACCCGGAGGGCAAATAGTCACTCGTCGGCGAGAAAGAGTGGACGGGCGTCCAGTTCCGTGCAGGCCGGGTTCTGGTGAAGCGCTACGTTCAAGTGCCAGCGCAGTCTACTGATTTTTGCTTCGGAATCGAGCGTAGCGCGCCGATGGGTGACTGAACGAAGTGAAGTCAGCCCCGAAGCGAACGAAGTGAGCGCCGATGGTCCAGTGGTAGGACACGAGCTTCCCAAGCTCGAAGCCCGGGTTCAATTCCCGGTCGGCGCATTTCTGTCGAACGTAGTGAGACGAAATGCGCAGGGAATCTGAACCCTGCCAGTCGCAGCCGACGAGCGAAGCGAGGAGGAACGTCTGGTTCAGGTTCAATTCCCGGTCGGCGCACTCCCTACAGTCGTTTGCCGACCGACCTTCGCAAACCTTCGGTTTGCTCAGTCCCGGTCGGTGCATCTTCTGAGCGAAACCAGACGAGGAGCCGAAGGCTCCGAGTCCAGTGCAGCGAAGAGATGCGGCCAGAGGGAATTGAATCAAGGAGCGACCGCAAGGGAGCGACTGGGGTTCAATTCCCGTCGGTTCGCTCACTACGTTCGCTTTCCGACGTACTCACACTCGCTTCGCTCGCGTGAGTCCCGGTCGGCGCACTTCCGGCGAAGCAGTGCTTCGCCGACGTACCACTCGCTACTCTCGTGGGACTCCCGACAGTCGTTTGCCGACCGACCTTCGCAAACCTTCGGTTTGCTCAGTCCTGACGAGATTTCATCTCGTCACCGTTCACTTCGCATCGCTCAGTGAACTCCCAGTCGGCGCATTCTGCGACGAACAGATGTGAGGAGCGAATGCGCCGGAACCTGACGAAGAGTGACGACAACAGAACCCGAGAACCGGCCGCAGACCTCAGAAGAACAATTCCTGTACGTCGTCGAAGTCGACGGAGTCCGAACGGAACACCGGTTCGTGCGTCCGCTGCCGAACCGCTGAGTGACGTTCGAGGGCGGCGTCGAATTCGAGAATCGCCCGCTCGATATCGCGTGCAAGCGTATCGAGTTCGTCGTGAAAGTCTTGGTTTTCGGCCATGCCACTACGAAGATTAGCGGGGGGCGATAAAATGGACTCGGCCGAGACCGGTCACCGAAGGCGTCGCGTACAGTTCCAACAGAGGTCGAACGTCGTATCGGCCTCGTTTTCAGCACCGCACTCGGGGCAGATGCGCTCACCTGTCGGCGTCGTCCGAACACCCATCCGAGACCGGTCGTCGAAGGACGCCGCGATTTCCGGGTGGACGTAGCGGTCCATCCGGTCGGCGTCGCGACCAGTGCCGTCACTCATCGTCGGTTCACCGCCGTTGACGAGGTACCGATAGACCAGGAGCTGGAGCAGGGTCAATCCGAGGGCGTAAATGACGATCCAACCCCAGACGTCCATCACACCTTGACCTACGTTAGCATGCTATATCGGTTCTTCGGTCAGTTTCAGGTCGTAATCGCATCATAGCTGTGCAGCACGCTGAAACGGAGGGGGAGTGGCGCGTGATTTCACAGAAGAGTTCCCCCAACGGTACGGACGACAGATGGCGCAGACTACGAGACTACTCGGTCCGGTGGGGGTTGACCGGGCCACCGAGGTCACGACCGAACTCGTCGAACACCTCGATGTCGTCCGGCAGGTCGTAGGGAATCTCTCGGTCGTCAGCGAGTCTCTCGCCGCCCGCCTCGAGTGGTTCTGCCACGTCCTCGAATCCCGGTTTGACTTTCACGCTCTTGGCGGGAGCACCGACAGCGATGTGGTGCGCAGGCACGTCGCCCTGGACGATAGCCCGAGCGCCGACGATGGCGTTTTCACCGACGTGGTTCCCGGCGTTCACCATCGCATCGTAGGTGATGCGGGCGTCGTCGCCGATTTTCGTGTGGTAGTTGCGAACTTCGGTCTGGTCGACGACGTCGTGGGCGTGACTGTAGATGTGGACGTTGTCAGAGATGGAGACACGGTCACCGATGGTGAGTTTGCCTCGGTCGTCGAGGTGCACGTCGTCGTGGATGACGGTGTTGTCACCCACGGTGATGTTGTGGCCGAACGAGAACGTGACGCCTTTGAAGATACGGAGGTTGTCGCCGGCGTCTTCGAAGAGGTGGGTGGCGAGCATCTGCCGGAACCGGAGGGCGAAGTCGACGTTGTCGGCCATCGGCGTCGCGTCGAACTGCCGCCAGAGCCACTGGAGCTGTTTCGAGCGTTTGAACTTCTCGTCGTCTTTTTCGGCGTAGTACTCGGCTTCGAGGGTCGCGTTACACGGGTCGTAGCCCTGGAGCCGGACTCGTGTGGCCGGCGAGACGGGTTTCCCGCTCTGCCAGCGCTCCCACGCTTCCCGGTCACCGAAGAGGTCGATGAGCGTGTCTTGGACGACCTGGCACGTATCTTCTTCCGAAGAGAGGCGCTCGTCTACGTCGTCGATGAAGGCCTGTAAACCGTCTTCGGCGTCTTCCGGGAGCGAAACCTGTACCTTCGTCATTACACCCTCGTTAGCCGTCGACGTTCAAAGGGGTTCGGTTGTGCATCACCCTCGACAGCCCGCGAAACGGCAATAATCTCTGGATTCGGTGGGTGAGGTCGACGCGGTGTCGTGAGCGACCACTGACAGCAACGCCGACCGAGAATGGTGAGACATATCCCATCCGACAAAGTTCATCCATCTATGAGTGAAGAGTTCGCAGGAGACACGCCGGCGTGGACACGGGACCACGCCGCCGGCCTCCATCGCGACGAGTCGAACGTCGCACCCATCATCTACCCACCGGACGAACGACTGGACGAGGACCTCCACATCTGGGATACGTGGTTGCTCCGCAACCGAGACGGGTCTATCGCCGAAATCGACGGCCGTCGCGTCATCTTCGCGCTCACGTCGCCGTCTGACCTCCTTCCGGGCAAGCGCCACGACGTGGCGACCATCCGGTATTTCTACTCGACCGACGGCGAGAACTGGACGACTGGTGGCCGCGTCTTCGACGACGGCACACTCGGGCAACGCCAGTGGGCCGGGTCCGCGATGTACGACCCCGACGGAGACGACGGAGAGGTGTACTTCTACTACACTGCGGCGGGCGAAGACGACGCCGAGGAACTGACCTACACACAGCGCATCGCCCTCGCGACGGGCGGAACCGTCCACACCGACGAGTCTGGCCTCCGAATCGACGGGCCGTGGGACCACCGCGTCGTCCTCACACCAGACGGCGACTGGTACGAACGCGAAGACCAATCGCGCGGGATGATATACACCTTCCGCGACCCGTGGTTCTTCGAGGACCCGCAGTCGGGCGAGACGTACCTCCTCTTCGAAGCCAACACGCCCGTCCCCGAAGGCGAAGGTGAGTGCGAGGACCCCGTCTGGGAGGAGTTCAACGGGAGCATCGGCATCGCGCATTCACCGTCCGGCGACCCGACCGAGTTCGAACTTCGGCCACCACTCCTGGACTCGGTCTGCGTCAATCAAGAGCTCGAACGACCACACCTCGTCGTCCGCGACGGCACCTACTACCTCTTCATCTCCAGTCACGTCCACACGTTCGCACCCGGGCTGGAAGGTTACGACGCGCTCTACGGCTTTGTCGCCGACGACTTGCGCGGCGACTACGAACCGTTGAACGACCACGGGATGGTCCTCACCAACCCCGAGAACGCGCCCTTCCAGGCGTATTCGTGGCTCGTCTACGACCACGGCGACGAACTCCTCGTCACGTCCTTTTTCAACTACTTCGACTACAACCGCCCGAGTCTGGACGACGTGTCGCTCCTCCCACCGGACGAACAGATGCGGCGCTTCGGCGGCACGCTCGCACCGACGGTCCGTCTCGGCCTCGACGGCGACCGAACAGAACTCGTGGGCACTCTCGACCACGGACACCTGCCACTCCGGCGCGAATCGCTTCCGACCACGTGGTGGGACCAAGCAGACCGCGAGAGCGACGGCGAGAACTACTACTAATCGACCGCGTTCCCAGCAGTCTCGGACTCAGTCTCGTGTTCGGGCGTCGAACGCCGCGTCGAGTTCCCACGCGTCGAGTGCCAGCAGTTCGACCGAGTCGTCAGTAGGTTCGCCCGTCGCAGCGATGGAGACGCCGTCTGCGTCCGCACGTGTCGGATAGACCCGCGTCGTGAGACACCGGCGTTCGTTCGCAAAGAGTTCCAAGACGGACCCGTCGACGAAGACGCGAAGCGAGAGCGTGTCGCCCTCGACGGGCATCGACCGTGGTTCGCGGTCGACGTCGTGGTGGCGACTGCTGTGTTCTCTGTCGACCGTGACTCGCTCACTGTCGTAGCGGACGATGGTTCGCTCCATCCGCGTCGGCGACTCGAACAGACCGAGTTCGAACACGCCGTCGTCCTCGACAGAGACGTCCAGTGCGAGTTCGTACGCGTTGCCCGAAAGCGGCAGTGAGGTTCGCTCGCCAGGGGTGAGCGAGGGTCCGTCTGGAGACAGGTCGCCAAGAGAGACGTGCGTCTCACGGAGTGTCTCCAATTCGACGGCCGGACGCTGTCGGACTGTGCCGGTGTCGTCCACCGAGAGTTCACGCGGGAGCGAGAGCGTCCCGGACCACCCGGCGTGCCACTGCGAGTCGACGCCGCGGCCCTCTTTTATCCATCCCCACGAGAGCGTCCGGCCCTCGTCGTCGACAGTCGATTGCGGAGCGTAGAAGTCGCCGTAGTCGAGGAGTCCTTCGGTTTCGACGGCGAAGTCCGGTTCGTCGAGGTCCGCGTGGCCGACGAAGTACCGAACGTCCTCGTAGTTCGAGACGTGAAAGAGGTCGTAGTCGTCGAATTCGAGCAGTTCTGGGCATTCCCAGACGGTGCCGTGGCCTTCGGTTCCGCTGTGGAGTGGGCCGACGTACTCCCAGTCTCGGAGGTCGGACGACCGATAGAGGAGGGCGACACCACCGACCTCGGAAATCGCAGAGCCGATGAGTTGGTACCAGTCGTCTCCGACCTTCCAGACGGCGTGGTCGCGGAACTCCGCGGCCCAGTCGTCGGTTCCGAGGATGTCGATGTCGTCGGGGGTGGACTCGATGAGTGGGTTGTCGTCGGCTTTGTCCCACGTCCGAAGCATCGGGTCCGTCGTCGTCGCCAGACAGGGCAGTTGGTGGTGGTCGCGGCCACCCGTGTAGAGAATCGTCGGGGTACCATCGTCGTCGACGACGGCACACCCGGACCAACATCCGTCTCGGTCCGGTCCGTCAGGGTCGGGCGAGAGCGCGACTGGGTGGTCTTCCCAGTGGACCAAGTCTTCGCTCGTCGCGTGACCCCAGTGAATCGACCCGTGGAACGGCCCGCCGGGGTTGTACTGGTAGAACATGTGGTAGGTGCCGTCGTACTGGATGACACCGTTGGGGTCGTTCACCCAGTTCGCCGGCCCGGCGAGGTGGTACCGGGGTCGGTGGTGGTCGTCGCCGAGGCGTGCACGCATCTCTGCAAAGCCATTCGCGTCGGTGGGGCGGTCCGTAAACGTCGGCCGGCGATGAGCAGGACCGCCGAGGAGGGCGAGTGCATTTCGGAGGAAGTGTTCGTTCGACCCCATCGTCTCGAAGTCGTGGCCGTGGTGCGAGAGGAACGACACCTCGGCACCGACGCCGTAGACGGTGCCCGCGCCGTGCTGCCACTCGACCACGGACTTGAGCGCGACGAGGAAGTCGTCGCCGTGGAGGATACTCGCCAGAATCTGGCCGTCTTCGGGGAGGATGTGCTCGTACCGGGCGAACGGGCGAGGGGACTCGGGTGGTTGCATGTGGACGCCGAGCGTGTCGAACCCCTCGAACAGTGGGTGGTCGGCGTGAATCGACTTCGCCAACAGACCCGTGGGATGCGGCGACGTTTCGGTCCCGACTGCGTCGGGTGCGACAGGGTCGATGCCCAGTTCGTCCACTGCGGCGAGGGCGTTGAGCGTCAGGAGGACGCCACCGCCGCCGCACAGGTAGTCGTCGAACGCGTCGGCACACTCGGCGGCGAGTTCCCGTCTGGCGCTGTCGAGTTGCAGGTCGCAGTGCCACCACACCACGTCGAACGAATCGAGGGCGACGGTACCCTCGGCGATGGCCTCGAGCGAGACTGTCTCGACGCTGGCAATCGACGCCGCCCAGTCTCGTGCCACACGTTGTTCGTCCGTGAGTTCCGTCACGACGACGAACCCGACGCGGACGGCAAGTTCATCCATTGTCACTGGCCTTCGCCGCCGCCGGTCATGAATCTGCGGATTCGTGCGGGGAAACGCACACACAGGCAAAATCAAACGAAGTGGTCGGGTCCTCGTCTCACGGGAGCGAAACACACCCAATAAGTCACCTCGTTCCCTACGCCCGTCTATGCACTACCGCGAACTCGGGACCTCCGGTATCGAAGTCAGCGAGGTTGGCTTCGGTGCGTGGGTCGTCGGGACCGACTGGTGGGGCGACCGCTCCGACGAAGACTCCATCGAGATGATTCACCACGCCATCGACCAGGGAATCAACTTCTTCGACACGGGAGACGTGTACGGTCTCGGCCACTCGGAGGAAGTCGTCGGCGAGGCGCTCGCAGACTACCGAGACGAGGTCACCGTCGCGACGAAAGTCGGCTACGACTTCTACAACAACCCGCAGGCCGGCCACGGCGAACTGCCCAAAGAGATTACCGGCGAGTGGGTCCGCGAGGCGACCGAAAAGAGCCTCGAACGCCTCGACATGGAGTACGTCGACTTGCTCCAACTCCACAACGCGAACGTCGAGGAAGTCACGCCAGACGTCCTCGAAGCGCTGGACGAACTGAAAGAGGAGGGTCTCATCAAAGCCACCGGCTGGGCACTCGGACCCTCCATCGGCTGGCTGGCCGAAGGCGACATGTCCATCGAAGAGGAGTTCGACGCGCTCCAAATCGTCTGGAACATGTTCGAACAGGAAGTCGGGAACCACTTCCTCGACACCATCGAGGAGACCGGGTCGCAGACGAGCCTCATCGCTCGCGTTCCACACTCGTCGGGCCTCCTGAACGAACAGGTCCGCCCCGAGACGGAACTCGGCAGCGGCGACCACCGTGGCTTCCGCCCCGACGAGTGGTACGAAACCGGCTGGGAGAAACTCGAAACGCTGCGCTTCCTCGAGCGCGACGGTGAGCGTTCCATGGCACAGGCCTCCATCGCGTGGCTCCTCGGCCACGACGCCACGGCGGCAGTCACGCCCACCTTCCGCACGAAAGACGACATCACCGAGTGGGCCGCCGCCTCCGACGTGCCGAAACTCTCCGACGAGGAGATGCAGCGTGTCGCCGACCTCTACGAAGACAACTTCGGCATCGACCGCTTCGATGGCATGGACGCCCTCCGCTCCTCGGTCGGCGGTGACGACATCCGCGACGCCGGCCTCGACAAGCGTGTCGCCGAAGGCGCGCGCAACGAAGCGTAGATGGTTCACCTGCGGACCATCCTCGGTATCACCGCCGTCGCCCACGCCCTCCTCGCGTGGTTGGTCAGCCTCGACGCCAGAAAACGCGGTGACGACGCCGGCCAGTGGGTCGCGAAGACCCTTCTCACGGGCGTCTTCGGTGCCGTCGACTACGTCCGAAACGGTCGCTGACCGGCGCGGTTGGACCACTTCCGTCCACCGAAACCCGACCAAAAGAGTCTCATTCACTCGCGGGTTGGAGAGAGACAATGCGACCGTCATTCGCCGAATTACTACCTGACCTGTTCGAACTCCTCGTCTTCGGCCTCGGAAGCGCTGGTCTCTCTGTCGCCGGCGCGTACATCGAGCGCTTCGCACTGCTCACTATCGAACATGGTGACCTCGGATTCGGCGCGTGGGCCGTCGTCATGGGCGCAGCAGTCCTCTACTTCGCGTATCTCCTCGGGACGGACAAGTTCCACCCGAAGTTGCGCGACGTTCAGTCTGCGCTCGCACAGGGCTGAAAAAACGAGTCGTCTTCCTCTGATTTCCCTTTACGCCAAGAACACGTGCCGCGGTCGGTCCGCCAGCACGTCACGGCCCCACTGAACCGTGTCGCGGAAGGCGTCGGAGCGGAAGAAGCCCATGGCGTCTTCCTGGGAACGCCACTGACTGGCGATGAACATGTCGTTCTCGTCTTCGACGTTGACCATCAGGTCCGTGTCGAAGTGTCCGTCCATGTCTTCGAGGAGGCCACCGACGACGCCGAACTTCTCGACGAAGTCGTCCTGGTATTCGGGCTTGGTGGTGTAGAACATCCCCATCGTGCCGAATCCAGACTCCTCACCGGCGCGTTCGACGATGCCGGGGAGTTCCGAGAGGAACCCTGCTGCAGTCTCGGCGGCCGACGCCGTCTCCCAGATAGAGACGACGGCGACGCGGCCACGCTCGTTGGCCTCGTAGACGGCCGTCTTGACGTGCGTCGGGTAGTGGTCGAAGTTCCCGCGGAGGCCGTCGACTTCGTCGAACACCTCGTCGGCGTCCGCTTCGGAGTACAGCACCGTCGCGTACACGTCTTCGCCGTGGGGCTTCCCGGCGTAGATGTTCAGGTCTTCGAGTTGGCCGCGGATATCTTCGTCCGCGCTCTCCTCGTCGTCGCTGTCTCCGTGGCCGTGGCCACCCTCGTGATGGCCGCCTTCGCCGTGGTGTCCACCCTCGCCGTGTGCGTGCGCGTGGTGGTGCGATTCGTCCGCGAACTCGCTCGTGGGGACAGCGTCGCCTGCGAGGAACGCGCCGAGGTCAGACGGTGGGAACCGACGGCCGACGTAGAACTGGTCGAACTCGCCGTACTTGCTCGACACCTCGTCGAAGCGCATCTCGTAGACGATGTCTTTGATGTCCGTCGGGTCGTCGCCGAACAGCGTGACGCCCCACTCCCAGTCGTCGAAGCCGACAGACGACGCGATGACCTGCTTGATTTTCCCGGCGTACTTGCGGCCCGTGTCGCCGTGGGTGGACATCATCTCGCGACGCTCGTCGAACGACAGGTCGTACCAGTTGTGCTCCTCGCCGCGACGCTTCGACATCGGGTAGAACGACATGTAGGTGTCGTCCGGGATGTCGGGCTTGAGTTTGCCCTCGATGTAGCGGAGGAGTCCGGTGTCGATGTCCTCTTTGTTGCCCTCGAAGTAGTCGTCCGAGACGTATCCCGACACCTCGGTGACGGAGACGTACGACGTGGGTTGCTCCGTGAACGCAGCGAAGGCAGTCTGTTCGAACTGGCGTTCGGCGCGCGAGAGGGAGTCCAGCGTCGGCCGGAAGTGGACGACGACGAAGTCGGCCTTGTGGCCGAGGACGGAGAAGACAGCGGAGGTTCCTTCCTCGTCGTCTTCGACCGCTTCGTGCGCGTCGAGATACGCGACGCCTTCGTCGATTGCTCGCTGACGCTCGTGGTCGGGCGCGTCCCGCCAGGCGTCCCAATCGACGGTTCGGAAGTCGTGCAGCGCGAACCAGCCCTCGTCGGTCTGTGGGGCCTCTACCATACCGTGGCCTTAGGATTCATCCGGTATTGAAGTTGCGAGTCGTTTTCGGAAGGCGGGAACGGGAGTGAGAAGCAGTGTATCGCCGACTGTAGCGAGGTTACCCGCCGAGGAGCGTCGGGCCGAATATCATGAGCAGGAGCGACGCGAGCATCGTCAGTCCGATAGACGTGGTGATGGTTCGGACGACGGTGTGCCGGTCGTCGACCGGGAGACGCGAGACGATTGCTTCCGCCCCGGTTCGCAAGATTCGACCACCGTCGAGCGGGTAGCCGGGGATACAGTTGAACAATCCGAGTTGCAGGTTGATCCACGCCGTCCAGAACAGCAGGTTGGCGAAGATGAAGACGCCGCCACCGAGGAACCCGAAGGGGCCACCCACCTGATAGAAGTTGATGACCTCGCCCGTGAACCCGGGGAAGTTCGGGATGCCGAGGACGACGGATGCCAGCGGTAACAGGAGCGAGACGTAGACGAGTTGGAGCGGCGACCCGCCGAACGCGTTGGCGAGGCCACCTGCGCCGTCGCCGCCGTCACCACCGAGGAGCGAGAGATACGTCCCAGCAGGGTACTCCTGCATCCCGAAGTCCGTCAAGAGCAGACCGCTCGTGCCGTCGAAGATGTTGACGCCGAGGAACCCGTTGCCGTCCTGTGGGTTCTCGCCGAGCGTCACGTCGACGGTTCGGAACTCACCATCGACGTACACTTCGACCGGGACGGTCTGACCGGGGTCGGTTCCGTCGAGTGCGACCTGTAAGTCGGTCGAAGACGTGATGCGCGTCCCGTCGAGGCTCGTGATGATGAGCGGTTCGGTCGCACCCGTCGCATTGGCGAGGGGTTGGTCTTCGGCGACGTTCGTGATGTACGCGCCGACGGGAATCGTTCGCTCGCCGGCAGACGTCTCGAGACGGGCGAACCGGGAGTCGCCGACGACGTCTTCGAATCCAGCGCGCGTGGAGACCGGCGTCCCGTTGACTGCGGTCACGCGAATCGGGTCGCTGCCGGACTCGACGGTGAGGTTTGCCGGGTTGCCGGCGACAGACCCGGCGACGATGAGTTCGCGCTGGACCGACACCGTCCGTTCGCCGTCGAGTTCGACGGAGACAGTCCGGTCGTCGGCAGCGAGTAACGCCGCGTCGAGTTCTTGGGTCGTGTTGACCGGTGTGCCGTCGATAGCAGTCACTCGGTCACCACCGCCGATACCGGCGGCGTCGGCGGGAGACCCTGCGTACGCGCCTGCCACCGCGACGCCGGGGGCGACCGAAATCGACCCGATAACCGGGCCGAACAGGAGTGCGAAGGCGACGATAGTGACGGCGAAGTTGTTCGTCACGCCGGCGGCGAACATCCGTGACTTCCCGCCACGGTCGGCGCGGCGTTGACTCTCTTCGGACGGTTCGACGAACGCCCCGACCGGGAGAATCGTCAGAAGGACGATACCCATCGACTCCACGTCGATACCTTCGACGCGACTGAGGATGCCGTGGCCACCTTCGTGGACGACGAGGCCCACGAGGAGGCCGAAGAGAATCTCCGGCGCGACGGAGAGTGGGAGGAAGTCGTTGACGCCGGGGATGACGAGGAAGTTCTGGGGCTGGTTGACCTGCGAGGGAGCAGGCGGATTCTGGACGATGAGGACGGCCTGATACAACAGGAGGGCGAACGTCCCCACCATGATTACGAGGGCGATACCGAGGCCGATGTTACTCCACGCCCGCCAGAACCGCTTGGGTTCGGCGAGTCTGTCGAGTAACTCGCGGCCGCGACGGGTGTGAATCGTCGTGAGCGGGCCCTGTACGCGGACGTACTCGGGGAGAATCCCACGGGTACGCAACAGCGCCGCGAAGAGAGAGTAGGCGATGAATCCGACGAGGATCCACAGCAGCGTATTCATCGGCCGAAAGGAAGCGGCGCGCGCCAAAAGGCGTTCGGGTTACGGTACCGAAGAGAGTCGAACAGGCGCTTACTCTTCGTCTTCGTCGGTCTCGTCGCCCGGTGACTCGATTTCGACTTCGACGGCGTCGTCGGCATCCGAGTCCGTTTCGTCCTCGCTCGTTTCGTCTTCGGTCGCTGTCTCGTCAGTCGTCTCCTCGTCGGGGTCGTGTTCGACGGAGACAGTCGCCGTGTCGTCTGTCTCTGCTGTCGTCTCGGCCTCGGTGTCGAGGTCGATGTCGGTGGACGACTCGCCATCCGACGACGAGCGAAGGCGGTAGACGACGTACGCGACGCCCGCGAGGAGCACCACGAAGAGGAAGAGGCGTCCGAGCGAGCGTCCGCTGGACTCGTCGTCCACGTCTGCCTGGTCTGAGTCGGCGTCGAACTCCTCTAACTCGACGTCGAATTCGTCTTGCGATTCCTCGACGGTCTTGATGAAGTCGATGAGGGACATGTGAAATCACTGCGGCACGGCCGCGGCGGGTCGTCCACGGGGAACGAACCTGTCGGCAGTACGTACGACGAGAACATAAGTCGTCCCCCAGAAGGTCTTTATCCGATGGAGGTGGCATCGGAACGCATGTTCGACAGTTCCCGCTACGAAGTCCGCCAGAAGGTGTCTATCGGCACCAAGTACGTCGTCTACGACGACGAGGACCCGATTCTCTCCGCGAAGAAGAAGAAGTTCAAACTGAAAGAAGACTTCCGCGTGAACGACTACGAGACGGGCGACGAGCGCTTCCGCGTCAAAGCCGACAGCGTCCTCGACGTGTCCGCTGCGTACGATATCGTCGATAGCCAATCCGGTGACCGAGTCGGCGCGGTCAAACGCGGCGCGTTCTCGTTCGCGAAACACACCTACCAGCTGCTCGGCCCGAACGGGGCAGTCGTCGGCCGAATCGTCGAGGACAACGTGCCGATGGCCGTCGCCCGACGGGCCGTCACGACACTCATCCCCTTCTCGTACCGCGTCGAAGACGCCAGTGGCACCCCTGTCGGAGAGATTTCCGAACAGTTCGCGCTCCGAGACACGTACACTATCGAAGCCGACACCGACGAGATAGACCCGCGCCTGCTCGTCGTCGGTGCTGTCGTCATCGACGCGATAGAAGAAAATTGAGAGAAGAGCGAAAAGACGAGGGCAGGAGACCGTCAGTTCTCGCGACGGAGACGTGTGACGACGAAGTCCTGTTCTAACTCGCCGAGGAACTCGCCGAGACGTGGTCCCTGCGTGTCGTCGAAGAACAGGCGATACCCGGCGGCGAAGAAGTCGCCCATCTCGATGTCGTTGCGGCGGGCCGTCTCGTAGATTTCGCCCTGGATAGCCTCGCCGTCGTGGTTCTCTTCCACGAAGTCGGCGAGTTCGTCCAGTGCCGCCTCGACGGCCGGGTCGAAGTCGAACTCGGGGAGGTCGACCTGCAGGCGGTAGTTGAACTGGTTGTCCATCTTCTCGGCCCAGTTGCGGGCGCGTTCGACGCGGGCGAGTGCCTCTTCGACGACGTCGTCCGGCGTGTCCTCGTCGAAGAAGCCCTCGTTTCGGGCCATCTGCTCGCGCAGGTCCTCGTCGTCGGTCATCCCGAGGACGGCAGCGAACGTGTAGGGGAGACGGATACGGTCTTCTTGCACGTCGTCTACGACGAACGGGTACGCGCGCGTGGCGAATCGCGTGAGGTTCTCGTCGTCTACCTCGCCGAAGTACGCACGCTCGAAGCGGTCGAAGTCGTCGACCAGTTGGTCGAGGCGGGTCAGGTCGAGGTCACGGGCCTTCCGCGGGTTGAGCGCGAAGAAGTACCGGAGCACCTCGGGTTCGAGCAGTTCGAGCATCTCGGAGACGGTGACGATGTTCCCGGCCGAGGACGACAGCGCCTTCCCGTTGAGCGTGAACCACTCGTAGACCATCGGAACCGGCGGTTCGATGCCGAGGACGTTGCGGGCGATGTCGTCGCCGGACGGCCACGACCCTTCGGCGTGGTCCTTGCCGAACGGTTCGAAGTCGACACCGAGGACCTGCCACTGGCCGGGCCACTCGAAGCGCCACGGCAGTTTGCCCTCACGGAACGTCGCCGTCCCTTCGTGGCCACATCCGTCGATAGTGTTGTCGCCGACGGTCATGTCGGTACAGGTGTAGTCCACGGTGCCGGCGTCCACGTCGACGGACGTGATAGTCTCCGTAATCTTCCCGCACTCCTCACAGACCGGGTTGAACGGGACGTAGTCCTCGTCGACCTTCGATTGGTACTTCGAGAGCACCTCGCGCGCAGTGTCGATGTTTTCGAGGACGTGTTCGACGACGGGGTCGAAGTCGCCGTTCTCGTACATCTCGGTGTTCGAGAGCATCTCCACGGGAATCCCGAGACGGTCGGCGTCGGCCTTGAGCAGGGCCGCAAAGTGGGCCGCGTAGGAGTCTGTCTCGCCGAAGGGGTCGGGAATCGCCGTGTATGGCTTGCCGAGATTCCGGCCGAGTGCGCCGGCGTCGACTTCGCCGAGGCCGACGATGTTCCCGTCTTCGTCGGCGAGTTTTCGGGGAAGCTTTCGGAGGGGGTCCTTGTCGTCGCTCGTGAACACCTGTCGGACCTCGTGGCCGCGTTCGCGGAGGACTTCGGCGACGAAGTAGCCACGAATAATCTCGTTGAAGTTGCCGAGGTGGGCGACGCCGGACGGCGAGACGCCGCCTTTGATCACGATGGGGTCGTCGGGGTCTCGTGCCTCGATTTCGTCCGCGACGTCGTCCGCCCAGAAGTCGCGGTGCCCGTCGGTGGACCCGGTCTCGAAGGCGTCGGTGGCGTCGTCCGCAGGCGCGTCGGTAGCGGTGGATTCGTCTGTCGTCATCTCACTGCGCCCAGTACGTCGGTTCGTCGCCACCCTCGGGGATGATGTCGGTCCCCGAGTGCTCGCCGCGAAGAACCGCGGGTTCGATGCGCGACGGGTCCGTTCCGTCGAGGACGATAGTCCGCATCTTCGCGCGCTCGATGAGTTTCGCGGCGAGGAGGTCGACCGGAGCGGACGACCCTGCACTCATCTCGATGTCGGCGATGACGTCGACGAGTTCGCCAGCGGCCATCTCCTCGAACTTCGTCGCGTCGGGGTCGCTCTTGGGGTCGGCGCTGAACACGCCGTTCACACTCGTCGCGTAGACGAGCAGGTCGGCGTCGACGTACTCCGCGAACGCGGCGGCGACGGCGTCCGTCGTCTGGCCCGGCATGACGCCGCCCATCACGGAGATGTCGCCGCGGCGGATGGCGTCGCCTGCCTCTTCGTAGTCGTGGGCGACCTTCGGGTCGACCTGTGACCCGAGTGCCGCGATGAGCAGACGAGCGTTGATTCGAGTCACGTCGATACCGATCTGGTCGAGTTGGACTTCGTTCGCGCCGAGGTCACGTGCTGCACCGATGTAGTCGCGGGCGACACCGCCGCCGCCGACGACCGCACCGATTTCGCACCCCTCTCGCGCGAGGGCCTCGACGACTGACGCGTGCGCTTCGACGCGTTCTGAGTCGAGGTCCGGCGCGAGTACACTTCCGCCGATGGAGATGACGACTCTCATTGCACACGGGTATCCGGGAGCGCATCTTAAGGGTTATCAAGTGCGAGACGCCCGTGTCGGGGGGTTTAAACCAGTCTCGCGGCGACTACCGGTATGCGACTCGTCACCGTGGAGACGGTCACACTCATCGTCGTCGGGTGGGTCCTCGCACTCGGCGCACTCTACGTCCGCCAGCGACGTGGCCAGTTCGGCCGCCGTTCCGTCCTCAACTGGGCGATGGTGGCGTCTTTCTCTGTCGGGTGGGCACTCTGGCAGTACGATACGCTCCCCGAGACGGCCGACACCGTCGTCGGCGCGCTGGCACCGTGGGTCGCCACGCTCGTTGGGTTCGTCGGTGTCGGAATCGCCCTCCACCTCTATCGAACACGACCGAAACCTTCCGACGACACCCACCACTCGGAGCAATCTTAAACCGGCGCGGGACGTGACCCACTGTATGCACGTACTTGGCGTAGTCGGTCCAGGCGCGACCGTCCTCTGTGAGCGACTCGCTCCACACTTGGACGGGCGCGTCGCAACCGTCGAATCGCTGCCGCACGATGCGGCCGAGTCAGACGCACCCGACTCAGTGAGCGGTGCCTACGGTCTCACGCCCAGCGGGAACTGGGTCGGGGCCGGCGAGGACCGTGACCTCGACGACCTGCTCGACGAACTATCGACACGATACGATTACGCGCTTCTCTCTGGATTCCCCGACGCACGCATCCCGACACTCTCTCTCGGAGACACCGAGGCAGAGAACGTCGTCGTCGAAGCAGACGGCACGAACGAAGTCGACCTCGACAAACTCACTGCCGACATCGAGTCGTTCGAACCGCACATCTCGCTCGAAGGGCTCGTCGAACAGGCCAAAGCCGACCCGCAAGCGCAGTACGCTGGGGCAATCGCGACGTTCACCGGCCGCGTCCGCGCGAAGGAGTCCGAAGACGATGCGCCGACCGTGAGCCTCGAATTCGAGAAGTACGACGGCGTCGCCGAGTCCACGATGGCGACCATCTCCGAAGAACTCGAATCGCGCGACGGCGTCTACCGGGTGTTGATGCACCACCGCGTCGGCGTCATTGAGGACGGACGAGACATCGTGTTCGTCGTCGTCCTCGCTGGACACAGGACAGAAGCGTTCAGAACTGTCGAAGACGGTATCAACCGCTTGAAAGACGAAGTCCCGATATTCAAGAAGGAGACGACCGTCGACGAGCAGTTCTGGGTCCACGAGCGGTGAGGCCGCCGGTGAGTGTCGATGCGGGCCGTGTGGCGACACCATGGCCGTATTTTGGGGCGTTTGCGGGCGATGTTGCCGTGAAATGGCGGTACTTTGACCGGATTTGCGGCGTATTTTCGGCATCTGAGAACGCCACTTACAATCATGAAATAATCTCTCAAATTCGTTTCTAAAATATCTAAAGGATTCTAAAAGAGTCCTAAAATGAACCCTTTTCGTAGATTCAGGCTGAAAGCGGTCGAACTAATCTCAACGGTCCTTCCTTTATAACACCTTCTGGGGGATACAGTGGAGTGAGGTGTATCAGATGAGCGTTACAGCATCCCCCTCCACCGATGGCAGCTCCAAAGAAGACCGCCTCAAGCAGTATCTGCTTGACCGCGCCAAAGACGGCGAGATGTACTTCAAGAGTAAGTTCATCGCCGACGACGTCGGACTGTCGCCCAAGGAGATCGGCGCGCTGATGGTCAAACTCCGCGACTCCGCGACGGAGTTGACCATCGAGAAGTGGTCGTACACGAGTGCGACCACGTGGCGCGTCGAGTCTGCCTAACTCGGACAGTGGATGTACCGTCCTGAAAGCCCCCGAATAGCCCCCACACGGCCCTGGTAGACACCGCTTCGGGCCTGAGAAGACACCACGAACTCACGCCCAGACCACACCAACCGACAGAACGTACACGTCCCACGTTCGATACCCACACCCCGCCACACCCCATCCAATCTCGTTCCCGACCACCCGGCGCGCGCCTCACGGCCTGGGTGGTTCCTGACGGCTACCTCGCGGACGGTCTCCCTTCTCCTGACACCCCACAGTCGCACCTGAGACCGGTCACGTGAGGTGGTGTCGTCACGGGATTTATGCACGTTGCACCCCTAACGACGGGTAATGGAACAGGTCGAATCGGCGGACGGCCCGCCGGTCGAGGCACTTCGTGCTGTCTTCGACGTCCACGAGACACGGACCGATGGAGAGCGACTGGTCTACTACGGTGAGTCGCTCGTCCCCGAGCAGATGCTCGTCCGGGAAGTCTGGCCGGCGTTCCGACGGGCCGGGTACGAAGTCCAGGCGCAGACGACCGGATTCGGCGGAACTGACGTCGTCGTCGCCGAACCCATCTCGACTGGCATCGACGGCGTTCCGTGGAAGAACCTCGCTCTCTTCGTCGCGACAATCGTCTCGACACTGTTCGTCGGGGCGGTTGGGTGGTACTACGTTCCGCTGTCTGACCTCACCGCCAACCCGCTTCTCGCCCTCCAAGCCTGGCCCTTCACGGCCGCCATCCTCGGCGTCCTCTCGGTCCACGAACTGGGGCACTACCTCATGGGGAAGTACCACGGTGTCAACGTCTCGCTCCCGTACCTCATCCCGTTCATCTTCCCGTTCGGGACGCTGGGTGCAATCATCCGCATGCGCGGACAGATGCCGGACCGGAAGGCGTTGTTCGATATCGGCGTCGCCGGTCCACTCGCGGGCCTCGCAGCGACCATCGTCGTCACCGTCATCGGCCTCTCGCTCGAACCGATGACGGTCCCAGCGTGGGCCTTTGCGAGTTCGAGTGACGTCATCATCTTCAACAATCCGCCGCTGTTGGACGCCATCGCCACACTCCTCGGCCGCCCGACGGAGTACCCTGACCCGCGAACCGTCGTCCACCCCGTCGTCATCGGCGGGTGGGTCGGGATGTTCTTCACCGTCCTCAACTTGCTCCCGGTCGGCCAACTCGACGGCGGGCACATGGTCCGCGCGATGCTCGGAGAGCGCCAGGAATCACTCGCTGCGGCCGTTCCGCTCGTCTTGTTCGGTATCGCGGGCTACCTCCACTACGTGCGTGGCCTCGGCATCAACGAGTCTGTCGGCCTCTGGTTCTTCTGGGGCCTCCTCTCGACGTTCATCGCCTACAACGGGCCGGCAGACCCCGTCGACGAGACGCCTCTCGGTGCGGGTCGCATCGCTATCGGGTTGTTCACGTTCGCCCTCGGTGCGGCGTGCTTCCTGCTCGTACCGATTCAAGTGATTCCGGGATAGATAGCGACGAAGAACGAAGGTCGCTGCTCAGTCGCCGCCGTGAGTGTACCCGCGGTCCGGGAGTGGGTTCCCGTCGGCGACGATTGCTTCCTCTGCGGTCGTTCGTCCGACTACCGTAATCGGAACGTCCACGTCGTCGCGGACAGCGTCGAGTTCGGCCTCGGGAATCGTGAACACGAGTTCGAAGTCTTCGCCGAAGTACGCAGAGAGGTCACGTCTGTCGGCGGCGTCGGTGGCGACATCCTCGACGGCGTCGTGGACCGGAAGGGCGTCCCAGTCGAGTTCGAATCCGCACTCGCTCGCCTCGGCGAGTTGGTGGACAGACCGGGCGAGTCCGTCACTGGAGTCCATCATCGCCGTCGCCGACTCGGCGAGTCGAACGCCGGCAGCGACGCGCGGCGTGAACCGAAACAGGTCGTTTGCGCGTTCGGTCTCGTCAGCGTCGAACAGGCGGACGGCGGCGGCCGAGCGGCCGAGTTCGCCCGTCACGCAGAGTGCGTCACCCGGACGAGCACCCGAGCGGAGAACTGGGTCGTCGGTGCGGCCGATAGCCGTACTGACCGCCGTAAACTCGCGGTGCGTGTCGAGGTCACCACCGACGTACTCCGCGGAGACGGCCTCGCACACGTCGCGGGCACCCTGCACGAAGTCACGGAGTTCTGTCTCGTCGAGTTCGGCGGCGGCGTAGACGGCGACTGCGCACGTCGCTGTCGCACCCATCGCAGCAACGTCCGACAGCGACGCGCCGACTGCCCGCCACCCGGCGGTGTAGCGAGTCGTGCCATCCGGGAAGTCCGTGGCCTCGTGAAGCATGTCCGTGGTGACGACGAGACCATCGACGATGGCGGCGTCGTCGCCCGCGCCGGGCAGGTCCGCAGCGAGCAGTCGGAGGGCGGTGCGCTCGTCCATACGTTCGACGTGTCTCCCCCGGCGGAAATGTCCATCTATCCCCGGCGGTCGAATACGTCGCGTCGTCGGGGCGAAGCACGGCAGGTCACAGGCCCAAAACACGTCGCATCCCACGTCTATAACACGGCACTTCGCCGGACCGAAGGCCGTTCTCGTCCGCGCAATCCGGTGCCTTAATGCTCGTCGTAGACACATTTCAGGCAGATGGCCCGCGAGAATATTCGTGCGACGCTCCTCGGGTTCGCCGCCGCGTTCGTCGTCTTCGCCGTCTTGTTCTACTTCGCGGGCGTGGACGAACTCGTCGAGCGGTTGACGATGGTGAGTCCCGTGTTCCTGGTCGGCCTCTTCGCCATCACGCTCGTCTGGCTGGTCGCGTGGGGAACCTCACTAAAGACGGTTCTCGGCGTCCTCGGCGTCGACATCTCCGTGTGGCGGTCGTTCCTCGTCTTCACGGGCGCGATGTTCTCCAACAACATCACGCCGTTCGGACAGGCCGGCGGCGAACCCGTGACCGCGCTCCTCATCTCACGAAGTGCCGACACCGAGTACGAGACGGGACTCGCCGCAATCGCCAGCGTGGACACGCTCAACTTCGTCCCGTCTATCACTATCGCTCTCATCGGCGTGGGGTACTACGCGACCGAAGTCACTCTCGGACGCAACCTCGAAATCGCCTTCGTCGCCGTCGTCGGACTCGCAATCGGCGTTCCGACTGCCGTCTACATCGTCTGGGAACGACGGTACGAATTCGAACAGAAGGTCATTCGAGCGCTGACACCGGCAATCCAGACCGTCACTCGCTACATTCCGCGCATCTCGGTCCCCTCCACGGACGGCGTCGAACGCCGTATCAACGGCTTCTTCCGCTCTATCGAGCGCGTAGGGCGAAACCCGCGCGGATTGGCCGTCGCGTTGGGGCTCTCTGGGTTCGGGTGGCTCTGTCAGATGATTGGTCTCTGGACCGCGTTCCACGCCATCGGCGCGCCAATCGCGTTCTCCATCGCGCTGTTCGTCGTCCCCATCGGTGCGATTGCCGGTGTGACGCCGCTTCCGGGCGGTGCAGGCGGCATCGAGTGGACGCTCGCCATCCTCGTCGCGGCAGCCAGTCCGGCCGTCGGGTTCGACGTGGCGACTGCCGGTGTCGTCCTCTTCCGCGGGTTCGTCTACTGGGTCCCGACGCTCCTCGGTGGACTCGTGATGGGGCTCGAGAGCGCTCGTGGGTGGCGAGCCTGAACACCCGCGTCTCGGGGTGTGGCTCCGACACACGCCGGGCGGGGCGCAGGGGCCTCCAACTGCCCGTATCGGGCGAATACGATGCCTTTAAACGCCGCGATTATGAACCAATAGCCATGGTAACCATCTATGACGTCCCGGCGGACGCCCTCATCGAAGAGGTCGCCGGACGACTCGAGGACCGTATCGAGCAACCCGACTGGATGGCCTTCGCGAAGACCGGCCAGACCCGTGAACTGCCCCCACAACAGGACAACTTCTGGTTCATCCGTGGCGCGAGCCTGCTCCGCAAGGTCGCGATGAACGGCCCAGTCGGTGTCGACCGTCTCGCTACCGAGTACGGTGGCCTCAAGCGTGGCTCCAACCGCTACAGCGTCGCTGGCGCACACAGCGACACCGGGAGCAAGAAGATCATTCGCAAACTCCTCCAGCAGCTCGAAGACGAGGGTCTCGTCGAGACCGCCAAAGGTGAAGGCCGCCGCATCACCGCCGAGGGAACCAGCTTCCTCGACAACGCAGCGTCCGACGTTCTCGCGGACCTCGACCGTCCGGAACTCGAACGCTACGCGTAGACTCCACGACACACCGAGAGTTCTTCTTCGACCGTGAACGCCGCAGAGAGCGGTCTTTGTGCGGGTCCGTAATGGTTTTCAGACATCAGACCGTGCCATAGGATATGAGTGGCAGCCAAGACGACGAGCGACTGGAGGAGCTTCGACGCAAGAAGATGCAGGAACTCCAAGAACAGGCCGGGCAAGGCGGTTCCGCGGAGCAACAGCAGGCAGAAGAGGCGGCACAGCAGCGCGCCGAACAGCAGAAACAGGCCCTGCTCAAACAGTACCTGACCGACGAGGCTCGCCAGCGCCTCAACGCAGTCCAGATGTCCAAGCCGGACTTCGCCGAACAGGTCGAACGCCAAATCGTCGCGCTCGCTCAGAGCGGCCGCATCCAGGGCCGCATCGACGACGAGAAGATGAAAGCGCTGCTGAAGGAACTCCAACCGGAGTCCAAGAGCTTCAACATCCGCCGTCGGTAAGCACGTGGAACTCGCGCTCCTCTACAGCGGCGGCAAGGACTCTTCGCTCGCCGCACTGCTTCTCGATACGTTCTACGACGTGACGCTCGTGACCGCACACTTCGACGTCACCGACGACTGGAAACACGCCAGAGACGCCGCGCTCGAACTCGGCTACGAGTTCGAGACACTCGAACTAGACCACGACGTGGCCGAGAGCGCGGCGACGCGCATGGTCGAAGACGGCTACCCACGAAACGGCATCCAGCAGGTCCACGAGCACGCCCTCGAATCCGTGTGCGGGATGGGCTTCGACGCCGTCGCCGACGGGACGCGTCGTGACGACCGAGTGCCGTCCATCTCGCGGGCGCAAGCACAGAGTCTCGAAGACCGCCACGGCGTCGATTACCTCTCTCCCCTGTCGGGATTCGGACGCGGTGCAGTCGACCGGCTCGTGGAGTCACACCTCCACGTCGAGACCGGACCGTCCGAAGAGATTCCCAAGGCGGACTACGAAGGCGAACTCCGAACCCTCATCGCGACAGAACACGGCCCCGACGCCGTCGAAGAAGTGTTCCCTGCCCACGTCCAGAGTTACGTCCACGGACGCCGATAGTCGGCCGGGGTCACGTGGACGCTCCGCTCACCTCGGTATCGCGTCGCTTTTCACGGTACCCGTCACCGAGTGAATCATGGACCCCGGTATCCTCTTCGCCATCCTCGCCGCCCTCGGGTGGGGCGTCTACATCTTCGGTCTCAAGCGATTCTTCGGAGGGTACTCTGCCGCACAACTCGCAGTCGTAATCAACGTCTTCTCTGTCGCGTGGTACACCCCGGTGACGGCGACGAGACTCGACCCTGTGTCAGTTCCGACGTTCGACGAACTCGGTGTGGTCGGGGTGGGTGTCGTCCTCACGACTATCGTCTTCATCGGTCTCGGATTCGTTCTCTTCGTCGAAGCGCTCGACGGAGGCGACGTCTCGTACGTCACGCCGATAAACAAACTCGTTCCCGTCTTCGTCCTCCCCATCGAAATCGTACTCCTGTCGGCGCACCTCTCAGCGCTCCAACTCGTGGGCGTCGGCGTCGCCACACTCGCTGTCTACGTCGCCAACTACCGCGGTGGCAGTCTATTCGACCCACTTCGCCGGGCCGCAGACTCTCGGCCGGCACAACTTGCCCTCGCCAGTGCCGCCTGCTACGCCGTCAGCGACGTCGGAAAGCGTGTCGCACTCCAGGAACTCGCCATCCCGACGACGCTGTGGGTGCCGGTTCTCTTCGTCGGTGGCACACTCGTCCTCCTCCCACTCGCCGTCCGCGACTGGCGACCAGTTCGGGGCCATCTGCCGCGGTTCGCCGCCATGGGCCTCCTCGTCGCCGGCAGTGAACACGTCACCTCGGTCGCCTTCTCGCTCGTCCCCGCGAGTATCGGGTCACCCATCATCAACACGCAAGCCATCGTCGCCGTCGTCCTCGGCGGCGTCATCCTCCGCGAATCTCAGTTTGGTATCCGTCTCGTCGCGGCGTTGCTCGCGGTCACCGGCGTCGCCCTCATCGCCGTCGGTGACGTGGGAACGCTCGTCGCAGTGGCCGGATAGAGCGCGCGTCCGCCACGCGCCCGAACAACAGGTTTCAAGCGCGGCCTTCGCCAACCACTGCCCATGTACGAGCGACTCAAGGGATTTCGTGATTTCTATCCCGAAGAGATGTCGGCCCGACGAGCGGTCTTCGACACTGTCGAGACCACCGCGGCCCGGTACGGGTTCCGCGAAATCGGGACGCCGCACCTCGAACGGACACAGATGTACGTCGACAAGTCCGGCGAGGAAATCGTCGAAGAGTTGTACGCCTTCGAGGACAAAGGCGGGCGCGAAATCTCTCTCACCCCGGAGTTGACGCCGACGGTCGCCCGGATGGTCGTCGCGAAGCAACAGGAACTGTCGAAGCCCATCAAGTGGGTCTCGACCCGTCCGTTCTGGCGCTACGAGCAGGTCCAACAGGGTCGCTTCCGCGAGTTCTACCAGACGAACGCCGACATCTTCGGGTCGACCGAACCGGAAGCCGACGCCGAGATTCTGGCGTTCGCGGCCGACGCCCTGTTCGACCTCGGCCTCACCGCCGACGACTTCGAGTTCCGGGTCTCCCACCGCGACATCCTCGGTGGTCTCCTCCGGTCGTTCGACGCCGACGTCGACGTTCGAGACGCCATCCGCGCCGTCGACAAATCCGAGAAGGTCGAACGCGAAGAGTACCTCGGACTGCTCACCGATGCAGGACTCTCGTACGACCAGGCCGACGAGTTCGCCACGCTCATCGAGCGTGGTGACCTCGACGAAATCGCCGAGTTCGGCGGCGAGAACGTCGAGGCGGCGGTCGAGAACCTCCAGAACGTCCTCGCGGCGGCCGAGGACTTCGGTGCCGGCGACGTCTGTCACGTGTCGCTGACGACCGCCCGTGGCCTCGACTACTACACCGGCGTCGTCTTCGAGTGTTTCGACTCGACGGGCGAAGTCTCCCGTGCGGCGTTCGGTGGCGGCCGATACGACGACCTCATCGAATCCTTCGGTGGCCAACCGACCCCTGCTGTCGGTGTCGGTATCGGCGCTGCACCCCTCCAACTCCTCTGCCAGCGTGCCGGCGTCTGGGAAGAAGAACTCACGACGGACTACTACGTTCTCACCGTCGGCGACACCCGCGATGTCGCCTCCCGCATCGCCCGTGACCTCCGGGCGTCGGGCAACGTCGTCGAAGTCGACGTGTCCGACCGGAGTTTCGGCGCGCAGATGTCCTACGCCGACTCCATCAACGCCGCTAGCGTCGTCATCGTCGGCGAACGCGACTTAGAGAACGGCGAAGTGACCATCAAGGACATGGAGTCGGGCGACCAGACGACCGCCCCTGTCGACGACTTCCCGGGAGACCGGGGCGAACCCACCTACGAAGACTACGAATAGACCGTCGGGAGTCGGTTCGGTGGCCCTCGTCTGGTTGCCCCTCGGCCCACCCTCGCGCACGATTCTCGCCGAGTGGTAGTCGCGAACGTGCTTTTCTCTCTCGCCAGCGTATCGACGACTGACATGTACGACACCATCCTCGTTCCCCTCGACGGAAGTGGCCCCAGTGACGCTGCACTCGCCGAAGCACTCGACCTCGCCCAGGCCGTCGACGCGACGGTTCACGCGCTCTACATCGTCGACGAGCGTGTCCTGCACGCGACACAACTCGACGCCGGTGGCCTCGTGCGCGCCTACGAAAAAGAGGGCGACCGAATCGTCTCGAAGGCGACCGAGGCCGGCGAAGAGACAGGCGTCGAAGTCGTCACAGCAGTGGAACACGGGTCACCGCATCGCGGCATCCTCCGGTACGCCGACGAACACGACGTGGACCTCATCGTGATGGGAACCCACGGTCGACGTGGGCTGGAACGCTACCTCATCGGGAGCGTCACCGAACGCGTCCTGCGGATGGCAGATATCCCGATTCTCACCATCCGAGGCGAAGACTCGCCGGTGGCGTCCGAATAAGCGACCCATTTTTCGAACGCAGTCACGTCGCAGCAGAGATAGACCGTTAAGTACAGTCAGGGAAAACTCCCTGACATGCGCGCGTTCCGTATCGCCTACGACGGCCGCCCGTACTACGGGTTTCAGCGACAACCGGACGTGCCAACCGTCGAAGACGCGATTCTCGATGCCTGTCGCTCTCTCGGAGTCTGTGAGACGGATACCGTACCCGCAGGGTACGCCGCCGCGGGGCGAACAGACGCCGGCGTCTCGGCCCTCGCGCAGACCGTCGCGTTCGAGTGCCCCGACTGGTGTACGCCGCGCGCCCTGAACTCCGAACTGCCGGGGACGGTACGGGCGTGGGCCTTCGCAGACGTTCCCGAGGACTTCCACGCCAGACACCTCCCGAGCAGGCGGGAGTACGTCTACGAACTCCACGCACCGATCGATTCGTTCGACGACGAGCGAGCGACAGACGCGTTCGACGCCCTCCGTGGCGAACACGACTTTCACAACCTCACACCGGACTCCCACGGCACCGTCAGGACGATAGATGGCGACCTGACCAGAGACGGCGACTTCCTCGTCGTCCGCGTCGAAGCAGGCGGGTTCGCCCGCGAATTCGTCCGGCGCTTCGTCTCGCTCCTTCACATCGTCGCGTCGGGAGCGGCCCCGATGTCGAAGCTAGACGACGTCCTCGGCCCGGAACACTTGGAGGGTCCCGATGGTATCCCACCCGCCCCACCCACACCACTCGTCCTCACGGCAGTCGACTATCCCGGCGTCGCGTTCGAAGTCGACCCCGACGCGGCCGAGAGTGCCATCGGCGCGTTCGGCGAGCGAGCACTCGAAGACCGTATCGGGTGGCGCGTCGGGTCGCGCATCCGCGATGGAATCGGAGCCGAGTAGCGAGATGTCCGAGACCGAATAGGAGGTGTCGCTGCCGTGAGTTCGGCCGAAAAACGGGTCAATAGCTCTCCAGAGAGGTTGGTTTCGCTCATAGCAAGGGTATCGTTCTCGGCGTCCGAACGCTCTGGTATGACGTACGACGCTGTCATCTTCGACAACGACGGCGTACTGACCGAACCCACGCTGCTCGAAGTGCAGCGTGAGGCAGTTCGACGAGCATTCGCGGAGTTCGACGTCGACCCGACCACCGAAGCAATCGACGGCGTCATTCACGGTGGCCTCACGCGCCTGCGACGTATCTGCTCGGTTCACGAAGTCTCGGTCGACGAGTTCTGGCCGCGCCACGAGACCCACGCTGCCGAAATCCAACTGGAGTGTCTGGAAAACGGGACGAAACCGCTGTACGACGACGTGCGAGCACTCGACGAACTCGACCGCCCACTCGGCCTCGTGAGCAACAACCAGCACGCGACCATCCAACACATCCTCGACGTGTACGACATGGCCGACCACTTCGAGGTTGCCTACGGGCGCGACCCGACAGTCGAGGGTGCGCGCGTGAAGAAACCGAATCCACACTACATCGAACGAGCGATGGACCGACTCGGTGTCGAGAGGGCACTCTACGTCGGTGACAGCAACGTCGACGTAGTGGCCGCCAACCGCGCCGGTATCGACTCGGCGTTCGTCCGCCGTCCACACAGAGACGGATACACCCTCGCGGCCGAACCGACGTACGAACTCGACTCACTCGACGAGTTACTCGCGGTGTGCTGAGTCGCACAGGCGTCGACATCGCAACGTGACCGAGTGGTGACCTGTAAGAGATTGTGAACTGACACTTATTCGTGTGGATAGCGTCGTCTCCGTATGGGAGAACTGGAGACCGAAGCCGAGATGACGCGCACAGAGATTGCCACGTACCTCCGAGACGTGGCCGACCAACTCGAAGGGGACGGGACGGTGTCGCTAGAACTCGGCGGGCAAGAGGTGTCGTTGACGCCGACAGACCCCGTGACGTTCAAACTCGAAGGTGAGTCCGACTGGTCGCAAGGAGACACAGAGGCGAAACAGAGCATCGAGTTCGAGTTGGTGTGGTGGACTGCGGCCGAGACCGCCGACGAAGGGGCGTTGAACGTCGAAGACTGACGACGCGGCCAGTCCCACGGCGTGCAGTAACACGTCTGTCGGTAGACACATCTGTCCGCTCTCCAACGTGTCGCTATGGACCGGTCTACCGCGTGGGACGCGACCCTCCGAATCGTCTTCGGCCTCTTCGTCGTCGGAATCGGGAACGCAGTCGGTGGGTTTCTCGGGAGTACGACGGGCATCTTCGGACTCGCCCTCTACTTGCTCGTGGCGGTGCCGACGTTCGTCTACGGGATGTACTACGTCGTCGTCGGTGCCGGCATGGTCGTCGAGGCGGGGACGAAGAGCGCACTCGAACAGTCCGAGTTGACAGTCGAGAACGCCCGCCGGCGGACGACGACTGCCCCCGAGGATACAGACGCAGACGCAGACGCAGACGCAGAACAGAACGGGACTGACTCCGTGGGAGACTCCTGACCCGGACGCGGCCCTAGTTCCACCCGTCGGGCCAGATACCCGCCGCCTTCATCCCCGTCTCGAAGTCTTCCCGTCGGAAGGCGGCGGCGAGTTCGTCGTCGTCGAGTCTCGTGACACCACCGTCCGCCGCCTCTCCCGCCAGTTCTCGCACGAGAAGCGCCGTCAACATCGCGTGTTCACGGATGTTCCGGTCGTCTACTTTGTCCCGCGTGTCCGCGTGGGTGTGGCCCCATCCCCGTCCG
>NZ_LOPV01000040.1 GCF_001469865.1 Haloferax profundi | reverse complement strand
TATCGCTGTGGAGTTGGACCGCCGGAATCCCGGCGCGGACGAACGGCCACTGGTCGCTGAACGGGTGGGGTTCGGGTTCGACGCGAATCGGGTGGCGCGTCTCGTCGGCGACTCGGGTCGCTACCTCCGCAGTCACCTCAGAGGCGTGCGTCATCGCCACGAGGTCACGGAATCGTCCCGCGCCGTCGACGTTCACCACGGCGGCGACGCGGTCCAAATCGAGCGTGTCGACGAGGTGTTCTGCGCCGGTCAACCCGAGTTCCTCGGCACCGACGCCGACGACGCGGACGCCGAGTTCGAGGTCCATCTCGGCGAGGATTCGTGCCGCGGTGACGACGGTGGCGATGCCGCATCCGTTGTCGAGTGCACCTTCGGCGACGTCGTGGGCGTCGTAGTGTGCACAGAAGACGAGTTCGCGGTCCGTGTCCGGGCCGATGTGACCGACGACGTTCCTGCTCTCGCCGGGTTCGGTCGCAGCATCGACTGTGAGACGGGCCTGTCCGCCTCGGTTCGCGTAGTCACGCAACCACGACCCCGTCTCGTTGCTCACTCCTGCCGCCGGTGCGAGTGCTTCTTCGTCGTATCGAAGTGCTCCCGTCGGAGGGAGTTGTCCCGGGACGTGGTTGACGAAGACGAACGCCACCGCACCCGAGTCGATTGCGTAGTTGAACTTCTCCATGCGGTGGACGAACCGACCGCCGGGAGGTGTCGTCGTACTCGCGACGACGACTGCGCCCGCAACGTCGTGGTCGTCGATTTCGGAGGGAGTCCCGTAGCCGACGTCCACGAGTGGTCCAGACACGTCGGTAGGTGGGGAGTACGGGAGTGCAATCGCCTCGAAGGACCGTTCGTCGGGTGCGGTGAGTTCGAGCGTCGTCTCGCCGCGGGTCCAGTGGGCCATCTCGAATGGGTCGAACGAGACGCGTTCGACGCCGGCGTCGACGAAGGCGTCGGCGACGATGTCGCCCGCGCGTTCGTCTCCCTGTCCACCCGCCATTCGGTCACCGAGCGCGGTCAGTCGAGTGAGAAAATCCCACTGGCTGTCATCGGTCCACGTTCGAGCGAACGTCGCGCGGGCGGGAGGAGAGAGGTCGTCCATGCACCGTCCACACACCCGCACGTCAAGTGGCTTGTGCCGAAGGTGCCGACAACTCGGATAAAAAATTTATCCCTAACTTCTAACTAATTTGACGTGGTAGCGACGGTTACCATGCCACAATGTCAGAATTGCGGTTCTTTCGTGACGGAAGGCTACGTCAGGGTGTTCGCCCCAGAAGGCATGGAGGAGCCACGAGTCTGTCCTCACTGTGAGGACATGGTTCGTGACGGTGCGCAGGTCCGTCAAGCGCGAGCGACGCGACACTAATCTCGGCACCACTTCACCCACTCTTCTCCTCGCCGGCGGTCGATTGACAAGGCTTACCATTCACGCGTGCGACAGACGAGTCATGAGTTCGGTTCCCGAGCGGAGCGACATCGACGAGGAGTACAAGTGGGACCTCGACAGCATCTACACCTCCGACGAGGAGTGGGAACGCGCGTACGAGGAAGTCGCCGAGCGAATCCCCGAACTCGAAGCGTACGAGGGTCAGGCGACGGAAGACGCCGAGACGCTTCTCGAACTCCTCGAGACGATGGAGTCGGTCCTCCGCGAGGTATCGATGGTCGTCTCCTACGCGAACCTCCGAAGTAGCGAAGACACCCGAAATCAGGAGTATCAGGCCCAATCAGGCCGGTCCGAGGCACTGGCGTCGAAAGCCCGCAGTGCGGTCAGCTATCTCGACCCGGAACTGCAAGAACTCGACCGCGACGAGATTCAGGCGTTCATCGACGAGGAGCCGGAACTGGAAGCCTACGAGCACTACTTCGACGACGTGCTCCGGACGAAAGAACACACGCGCTCGGCCGAAGTCGAGGCGGTCCTCGCCGACCTCTCCGACGTGACCGGGTCGCCGAGCGACATCTACTCCATGCTGGCGAACGCCGACTTGGAGTTTCCGAGCGTCGAAAAGCCCGACGGCACCGCCGTCGAGATTACGCAGGGCAACTTCACGAAACTCCAGAAGCACCCCGACAGAGCGTTCCGCCGGACAGTCCACGAGGAGTTCTACGACCGCTGGGCGGACGTGCGCAACACCGTCGGGTCGTCGCTGAAAAACAGCGTCAAAGCCGACGTGAAGAAGGCCCGCATCCGCAACTACGAGACTGCGCGGGAGGCCGCACTCGACGGTCCGAACGTGCCGGTCGACGTGTACGACAACCTCCTCGACACCGTCCGCGACAACCTCGAACACCTCCACCACCACGCGGAACTGAAGCGGAAGGCAATCGGTGCCGACGAGTTGCAGATGTGGGACCTCTACGTCTCGCTGACGGGAGACCACGGCCCTGAGATTCCGTACGAACAGGCGAAGGAGTACATCGTCGAGGCCGTCGAACCACTCGGCGAGGAGTACCAGTCGCGGATGGCCGAAGGCCTCGAGAACCGCTGGGTCGACGTGTACGAGAACCGCGGCAAGCGCGCCGGCGCGTTCTCGGCGGGGACCTACGACACCCAACCGTTCATCATGATGAACTATCAGGACGACGCGGCGTCCATGTTCACCCTCGCACACGAGTTGGGCCACTCGATGCACTCCGAACTCGCCAACGACGCCCAACCGTGGCACGACGCGAGTTACGACATCTTCACCGCGGAAGTCGCCTCGACGGTCAACGAGACGCTCCTCACCGAGTACCTGCTGGAGAACGTCGACGACGACGAACTCCGGATGCACGTCTTAGACGAGTACCTCGAACGCTTCCGCTCCACACTGTTCCGCCAGACGATGTTCGCGGACTTCGAAAAGCAGATTCACGAAATCGTCGAAGAAGATGGCGCGCTCACCCCGGACCGCTTCGACCAACTCTACGGCGACCTGAAAGCCGAGTACTACGCGCCGGCGGAGACGGACGACCACATCGCCCGCGAGTGGATGCGCATTCCCCACTTCTACTACAACTACTACGTCTACCAGTACGCGACGGGCATCTCGGCGGCGGCGGCAATCGTCGAACGCATCCGCGAGAACGGCGAGTCTGCGGCCGCGGACTACCGCGACGCCCTCGCCCTCGGCGGGAGCGAGTATCCCCTCGACGTGTTGAAGACGGCCGGGGTGGACATGACCGAACCCGAACCTATCGAAGACGCGATGTCGGTGTACGAGTCGTTCCTCGGCGAAGCGGAGACGCTCCTCGACCTGTAAACCCGAAAAACAGCGGCGGTTAGCCGAGTTGGACGATTTTCGCCCGTCCAGAGACGCTGTTGATGTGGACGTTGTACTCACCTTGTTCGTCGCTCGCGTGGACGACCCACGCAGTCCGTTGGTGCGACGGCGACTCGACGACGGCGTCTTCGTGGCCGGCGAGTTGGAGTTTCTCGCGAGCGATTCGTTGTGCCTGAAGCGGTGACTTCACCGTCTGCTCGCCGTCACCGAGTCGAATCGTCGTCACGGGAATCGAGACGTGTCGGCCGACACGTTCTGCGACGCTTCCATTCAGGAGTCTGTCGACGCCCTCGCGGCCGTGGGTTCCCATGACGATGAGGTCCACGCCGCTCGTCTCGGCGTGCTCGGCGATGGTCGTCGCTGGGTCACCCTCGGCGACGGTCGTATCCACTGTGACGCCGTGTTCGTCGGCGCGTTCGCGAACGTCTTCGAGTGCGCGCCGTCCGCGTTCGGCGACCGATTTGTCGGCCGATTCGTCGCCGGAGCGTGGGCCCGCGACGTACAGCGCGTGAATCTCCGCGCCGACGGCGTCGGCGAGGTGGACGGCGTGGCCCACGGCGTTCTCGGCTTCTGGACTACCATCGACGGGGACGAGGATGTGAGTGTACATTGTAACCCTCCTGAACGGGGATACGTCGTGAAGGGAGTAATAGCGCTTATTCCGTTCCTATTTTTCGAGAACGATGTCCCCGGTATGTAGTCTAAAAGCGCGTAGTTCGAGCCGAGCGCCGCGTACGACGGCGCCGTCCAATCATGAATGACGGATGGAACATCGTCGTCTGCGTCAAACAGGTACCCGACGCGGACGACGTCACGATCGACCCCGATACAGGGACGTTGAACCGATCCGACGCGCCCGCGGTCCTGAACAGGCCCGACCACAACGCCGTCGAGTCGGCGCTCGCACTTCGCGAAGCGGTCGGCGGGACGGTGACTGCGATTACGATGGGCCCGCCGCCGGCGAAGGCCGTCCTCCAGACGGCAGTCGGTGCCGGTGCCGACGGTGGTGTCTTGCTGACCGACCGCGCCTTCGGCGGCAGTGACACGTGGCCGACGAGTCTCGCACTCGCGCGGGCGGCAGAAGAACTCGACGCCGACGTCGTCATCTGCGGCGAAGAGAGTACAGACTCCTCGACTGGGCAGGTGCCACCCGGCATCGCCGCCCACAACGGGTGGTCGCAACTCACCTACGTGGAGTCACTCGAACCGCGACCCGACGAGGACGTTCTCGTCGGCAAACGAGACGTCGAAGGTGGCTACGAGCGTGTCGCGGCGAAACTCCCCGTCGTGGTGGCGATGGAGTTCGGTGCCAACAGGCCTCGACCCGCCGGTCTCCACCGGAAGATCTTCGCCGAGACGGAGTTCGAACCGGTCGAGTGGACTGCCTCAGACCTCGGCATCGAAGACCGGGTCGGCCTCGCCAACTCGCCGACGAAAGTCGGTGGGATGGACACGGCGTCACCGGTCGAACGCGAACGCGAACGCGTCGACACCGTCGACGACCTGTACGAACACATCATGGAGGTGCTCTGAATGCCAATCGACATCGACGACTACCGAGACGTCTGGGTGTTCGTCGAACAACACGAAGGCGAGGCAGCCCCCGTCTCGTGGGAACTGCTCTCGAAAGGACGCGAACTCGCCGACGAGACGGGCGAATCACTCGTCGCACTCGTGATGGGCGACGGCGTCTCGCACCTCGCAGACGAGGCCGTCGCACGCGGTGCTGACCACGCACTCCTCGCCGACGACCCGGTATTCGAACCCTACCGGGCCGACCCGTACGGCGAACAGTTCCGCGCACTCGTGGAAGCACGGAAACCGAGTATCGTCCTCATCGGCGGGACGCACACCGGCCGCGACTTCGCAGGCCGCGTCGCCGTCCCGGCACACGCCGGCCTCACCGCCGACTGTACCGAACTCGCCGTGGACGACGAGGGCCTCCTCCTCGCGAGTCGCCCGACGTTCGGCGGCGACGCGATGGCGACCATCAAGTGCCCGTCGCACCGCCCGCAGATGGCAACCGTCCGCGCCGGTGTCTTCGACGCCAGCGAAGCGACCAAAGACGATGTCGACGCTGCGGCCGCCGTCGAGGAAGTCGACGTCGTCGTCACCGAAGAAGACACGCTCTCGACGGTCATCGAACGGGTCGTCAGCGACGTGGTCGACATCACCGACGCCGACGTCGTCGTCGCCGGTGGCGCGGGGGCCGAAGGTAACTTCGAACCCATCGTCGAACTCGCGGACGCCCTCGGTGGCGAAGTCGCCGCCAGTCGCGCCGCCGTCGACGAGGGATGGGTCGAACCCGCCCGACAGGTCGGCCAGACCGGCAAGACCGTCCGGCCGCACCTCTACATCGCTGCCGGCATCTCGGGTGCCGTCCAGCACCTCGAAGGGATGAACGACAGCGACTACGTCGTCGCTATCAACACCGACCCGAACGCGGCAATCTTCGAACACGCCGACTACGGCATCGTCGGTGACCTCCACGAGGTGCTGCCGAAACTCACTGCGATGATTCGCGAGAAACAGGAGGTGGTGGTATGAGCGCCCAAGAGACCAACGGAACGCTCCAACTCCCGAAGATGCAGTCCGAGACGCCGGACTACAACGACGCCTACGACGCAATCGTCGTCGGTGCGGGCCTCGCCGGTACTGCCGCGGCGCTGACGATGGCCCGTGAGGGACTCGACGTGTTGATGCTCGAACGCGGCCCCGCACCGGGGACGAAGAACGTCTTCGGCGGGGTGCTCTACACGCCGACCATCCGCGAGTTGGTCGACGTCGATAGCGCGCCGACAGAGCGCTACATCGCCGAAAAGCGCTTCTCGATGCTCACGTCGGACGGTGACGAGACGGCCGTCTCGATGCGGCCCGGTGCGTGGCGCGACGAACCACACAACGACTCGTACACCGTCCTCAGACGCCGGTTCGACGAGTGGTTCGCCAAACAGGCAGTCGACGCAGGTGTGACGCTCATCACCGAGACGACGGTGACGGGACTCGTCCGCGATGGTCGGAAAATCGTCGGCGTCGAGACGGACCGGCCGGACGGAGAGATTCGTGCTCCGGTTGTCGTCCTCGCCGAAGGGGCGAACTCGCTCGTGAGCGAAAACGAAGGCCTGAAAGACCGCCAAGAGCGCGAAGCGGTCGCCGTCTCGGTCAAAGAAGTGTTCAAACTCGACCGAGAGACCATCGACGACCGGTTCCGCCTCGACGGCGACGCTGGCGCGGCCTACAATTACTTCGGCGAAGGTGCCGTCGGCGAAGCAGTCGGCGGCGGGTTCGTCTACACGAACAAGCGCTCGGTCAGCGTCGGCGTCGCCTACCGAATCGAAGACGCCGCGAACGGCCAGACGCCCGAAGCGACGCTCGACGCATTCGAGTCGCACCCGGCAGTCGCACCGCTCATCCGCGGTGGTCGCCGCATCGAATACTCCGCGCACGTCATCCCCGAAGGCGGGGCCAAGGCGATGCCGGACCTCGTCCACGACGGGGCCGTCGTCGTCGGCGACGCTGCCGGACTGGTGCTGAACAGCGGCGTCCACCTCGAAGGGACCAACATGGCCGTCGAGAGTGGCTACCACGCCGGCAAGGCGATTGCGTCCGCGCTCGCAGACGGCCGAAGCGACGAGGCGGCACTCGCCGCCTACCCGCGCGACCTGGAGGACTCCTTCGTGGTCGAGAACCTGCGGCACTACGACTGGTTCCAACAGACCATCGCGGACGACCGGAAGTTCCTCTTCGAGGACTTACCGCGGGCACTGGCCGACGCCGAGACGGAGTACTTCAAGATGGACCGCACGGCGAAAGACGAACACACTGACGCGGCACGTGACCGCCTCCTCGACGCCGCCGGCGGGTGGTTCGGCGCGGCGAAGCGTGCATGGCGCTTCCGGAGGATGTTATCATGAGCACAGCACAACCCCACGTTCCAGACGTAAGCATCGAGGACCGTCTCTACACGGTCAAGTACCGCGACGCCGGCGAGTCACACCTCGGCGTCAAAGACCCGGACATCTGCGTCGAGTGTACGTCCAACGAGTGTACGCAGGTCTGTCCGGCGGCGGTCTGGACTGTCGAAGACGACAGCGACGGCGTGCCATCCATCGCCTACGAGAACTGCCTCGAATGTGGGACCTGCCGGTTCGGGTGCCCCCACGACAACGTCAGATGGGAGTACCCGAAGACTGGCGGTGGCGTCGTGTTCAAACAAGGGTGAGGGCAGTTCGCCCCTCGACGGTTATTTTTGGTCACGAGAGGTCGTGAGAGACGCGTCTCCAGCTAGTTGGATAGTTTGTCGTCGGCCACAACTCACATATGGTTAGCTAGCCTACATGTCACGGGAGGCCTCAAACGTGACCGACGACTGCTTTCGGCTGATGATAGACGAACCAACCGAAGTCGAAGAAATCGTCCTCGGCTTTCGGATGCGAGGGGAGTTCCACGAACTCGTCTCGATTACTCCCCCAGTCGAAGCAACGTTGCACGAACGGTAGTGGTGTGTCGGGTGGACACCGTCCCTCCGAATGTGGTGGCATTTGGAGGGATTCGGCGCCTTACCCAGTTGGCACCTGTAGAAGCATCTCTGGCATCAGTCTCTTCTGTCGCTCGCGACTGTAAGAACGGGCTGGGAGGGACGTGAACCACCGTGAGACGCCTTGCGTCTCACGAGCCCACGCCCACATTGTTCGCGTGGACCCAGTCGCTCGCGTTGCTCGCTCCCTGATGCAAGTCCCTCGTAGCCGTGTCACTCCGCACGTAGTTCTCACCAGAACGCGTTGTGTTCTGGTTTGCTCACGAGTCGCTCTGCGTCTCGTGAACGTCGCAGAAACGGGCTGGGAGGGACT
>NZ_LOPV01000039.1 GCF_001469865.1 Haloferax profundi | reverse complement strand
CGTCTCACGAGCCCACGCCCACATTGTTCGCGTGGACCCAGTCGCTCGCGGTGCTCGCTCCTTGGTTCAACTCCTCCCAGTAGTTCGACTATCGCTCGCTGTCGCTCGCGAATGTAAGAACGGGCTGGGAGGGACTTGAACCCCCGACCGTCTGGTGTCTTCCGAAACCACGCAACCTGCGTAGCCCCGTTAAAAGCCAGACGCTCTGCCTAACTGAGCTACCAGCCCTCGTCCGATTCGAGGGTGGGGATACTGATAAGCGTTTATTTTCGTTCCCCACCTGCTTTGTACCCCGTTCCCGTCTCCCATGTATGGACCTACGCGACTTCGTCGACACGCTCCTTCGATTCGAGAGCGTCGGCCGCGCCGAAGCGCCCGCACAGACGTGGTTCAAAAACCGCCTGCACGACTTCGGGTTCGAGACGTACGAGTGGAGTGCGAACCCCCGTCGACTGGCCGAGCACCCGTCGTTTCCGGACGACTCCGACGATATCGTGACCATAAACCGCCCAAGCGTCGCGGGTGTCTTGGAGTTCGGTGACCCTGACGCAGGGAAGACTATCGTCCTCAACGGCCACGTGGACGTCGTCCCCGCCGACGCGGAACTGTGGTCGCACGCACCGTTCCTGCCGCGGTGGGACGACGACGCCGGGACAGTCAGTGCCCGTGGGGCGGCCGACATGAAGTCGGGACTCTCGGCGTGCGTCTTCGCCGCACTCGACCTCAAAGACGCGGTCGAATCCGGTTCGCTCGAACTCGACGGCCGGGTCGTCGTGGAGAGCGTCGTCGGCGAAGAAGAGGGTGGAATCGGCGCGGCGGCCGCCGCGTTGGACAATCCGTACCCATTCGAGCGCGACGCCGCACTCGTGGCCGAACCGACGCGACTCGAACCCGTCGTCGCCACCGAAGGGTCGGTGATGAAGCGACTCCACCTGACCGGACGAACCGCGCACGCGGCGTCGCGGTGGCGCGGTGTGGACGTACTCCCGAAGTTCGAGGCGATTCGTGAGGCCTTCTTCGACCTCGAAACCGAACGCTGCGAGCACGTCTCGCATCCGCTGTACGACTACCCGGTCCCGTGGCCAATCTGCGTCGGGCGCGTCGAAGCGGGGTCGTGGGCGTCCAGCGTCGCCGGGACGCTCACCGCGGAGTGGCGACTGGGCGTCGCGCCCGGTGAGAGCGTCGAGGAGGTCGAACGAGCGTTCGAAGCGCGACTCGACCGAGTCGTCGCCGAAGACGAATGGCTCTCAGAACACCCGCCGACGTTCGAGCGATTCTCCGTCCAGTTCGAACCCGCCGAAGTCGACGTCGACGAACCGGTGGTCGAAGCCCTCCGGGCCACGCTCCGAGACCGCTCACTCGACGACGAACCGGTGGGTGCGACCTACGGCGCGGACTCACGACTCTACGTGGAAGCGGGTATCCCAACCGTCGTGTTCGGCCCGGGGAACATCGACCAGGCGCACTTCCCCGACGAGACTATCGAGTGGGCCGAAGTCGAGACTGCCCGCGACGTGATTCGAGAGACGGCACAGCGATTCCTTCAGTCGAAGTAAGCGGTCAGCGCCTCCGCCACCACGTCGCCGGGGTCGGTGTCGTCTAACGAGGCGCGGCGGCGGAGTTCGAGGTAGACGTTCGGCGGGAGCGATACGTCTAACGTTCCGACGGCGACGCCGTGGTCGGCGAGGGCGTCGGTGACCGGCGTGCCGTCGTTGACTTCGCTGGCGAGGCGGCGGACCTCTCGAACGGTCAAGTCACCGTCCAGCGTCGCCCACGCGAGGTGGAGTCGGGCGTCACCGGGGACGCGAGCGATGTGTTTCGCGGCCGTCGGCGCGATGTTGCCGCGCGCGACGTGTCGACGGACCGACTGCGGCAGGTCGTGGACGCGCGCCCACTTGCGGATGAACGAGACAGACACGTCGCCGCCGGCCATCTCGGCGGCCTGTTTGTAGGAACCGACACCACGGACCAGTGCAGCACAGGCGGCGGCACCCCTGAGCATGAAGACGTGGTCGTCGCCCGCCGACGATTCGGCGAACGAGCGGACTGTGCGGGCGGCCTCCTCGACACTAGCCGGGTCGTTCGGGTCGAACCCGACTGCCTCACGGGCACGGTCACCCGTGACGGCAGGGTCACCGCGGACGACCGGTTCACCGACCGGTTCTCGCCGGTCGGCCGGGGCCCGACTGGTGCGTCGGCGTTCGTCGTTCGTCATCTACGAGAGGATTTCGCGTTCTCGGTTAAAAACGTCCCCCTGCGTGGCGAGATTCGTGCGCGAGCGCTCACTCCTCACGGGATTCGGAGAGATGCGACCAGATTTCGGTACATCCGGCACCGTCTTCGAGGTCGTCGAGGTGGGCGGTGGGGTCGCGTTCGTCGTCTTCGTCGTCTGCACGCTCTGGTTCTGGTTCGAGGTCGACGTCCGTCGTCATTCGTCGTCCTCCGTCGATTCGAACAGTTCGGGAGCAGCGTCGGCGGAGGCGTGTTGTCGGGCGGCGGTGCGGCGGTCACTCATCACTCCCTCGGTAACGGGGGGAGACGCATAAGGGAATCCGCACCTGTAAGGTGTACCCGTACTCCCGGGTATCGGAACCGGTTGCCCCTACCTCCGACGGATATTTACGACCAAAATCGACCGACGAAGGCACCGTGTGGTGACGACAGGCCGTCGCGCCCTCCTGCGGGGATTGCGGCCGTCGTCCCGCATAGGTACTCGGACCACGGAGTGGGGAGTATGACTGTCTCGCTACGCGTCCTCGACGACGGGGCGTGGGTCTCCGTGAACGACGCGAGGGAAGTGAGCGTAAGTGAACTCTGGCGCCTCGACGACCCGTCGTTCTGTGGGTGTGACCTGCCGGACTTCGTCGTCGAGAACGTCCTCTCGGTCGGCGTGGACGGACGAACCGTCACCGCGAACGTGTACGGCCAGTGCATCGGGTGTGGCGAGACGGGCGTCCCGGGGTGGGTTCCCGTCGGCCGCCTCTCTGACGGGAAATTCGTCGATATCGACCGTGAGAACACCGTTCTCCCGGTGTACGACGGCGACGACAGGTAGCCGGCAACATTCTCCGGTGTTCGGCAGCACCGGGAAGGGTTGACGGTACGCTCGGGACCTTACGTAGGCGAATATTTGGGTTTCGTACGAATGCCCACGGACGTCGAACGGTGGAAGTCAGAAGTCTACGGTACCGAGATACGAGAGCATCTGTTCCGTTTCGCCGAAGAAGGATGGGACGCCATCCCCGAAGACGAGCGAGACGCGTGGTTCGAGCGCTTCAAGTGGTGGGGTCTGTACCACCAGCGGAACGGCCAGGAGTCCTATTTCATGCTGCGCATCGGGACGCCGAACGGCCGCCTCGAACCCGGCCAACTCCGCGTCGTCGGCGAAGTCGCCAAAGAGTACGCGACGGGACCGGGGACGAACCCCATCTTCGGTGACGCGTACGCCGACTTCACGACCCGTCAGTCGATTCAACTGCACTGGATCAAGCTCGAAGACGTGCCTGCAATCTTCGAGAAACTCGAAGCACACGGCCTCTCCGCACAGCAAGCGTGTGGTGACTCGTGGCGCAACATCGTCGGGAACCCGATGGCCGGCGACGACGCCACCGAAGTCATCGACGCGTGGCCCGTCATCCAGGAACTCAACGAGACGTTCAAAGGGAACGACGACCACTCGAACCTCCCGCGGAAGTGGAAGGTGTCGGTCACGGGGACGCCCGACGGGTCCGGCCAAGGCGACATCAACGACCTCGCCCTCGAACCGGCGTACAAAGAAATCGACGGCGAAGAACAGGTCGGCTTCAACGTCCGCGTCGGCGGCGGCCTCGCCCGGAACGAACCGCGCCTCGCCCGCGATATCGACGTGTGGGTCGCACCCGAAGACGCCGCGGCAGTCGCCGGCGGCCTCTCGGCACTCTTCCGCGACCACGGTGACCGCGAGAACCGCTACAACGCCCGCATCAAGTTCCTCGTCGACGAGTGGGGTACCGAGAAACTCCGCGAGACGCTCCAAGAAGACTACGTGGACTTCGAACTGGAGACCGCTGGCGACGACCTGCGCGACCAGTACACCTACAACGCCGGTGGCGAGGGTCGAAACGACCTCCTCGGCGTCCACGAGCAGAAAGACGGGTCGAACTTCGTCGGCCTGAACGTCCTCGTCGGCCGGATGGGTGCTGACGACGTTATCCAACTCGCCGACCTCGCAGAACAGTACGGGTCCGGTGCGGCCCGCTTGACCCAGCGTCAGAACGTCATCGTCCCGGACATCCCGGACGGCGAACTGGACGACTTCCTCGCCGAAGACCTGCTCGAACACTACTCGCCCGAGCCATCGCCGTTCATGCGCGGGTCTGTCGCCTGTACGGGCACCGAGTTCTGTTCGCTCTCCATCGTGGAGACGAAGAACCGACAGGTGCGCTTCGCCCGCTGGTTGAAGGAGAACGTCGACCTCCCCGAGGGCGTCGAAGAGTTCCACATCCACCTCTCCGGGTGTACGGCCTCGTGCGCCCAGCCACAGATTGCGGACGTGAGCCTCCGCGGCATGAAGACCCGCAAGGATGGCGAACCGGTCGAAGCCCTCGACATCGGCCTCGGCGGCGGCCTCGGCGAAGAACCGCAGTTCGCCCGCTGGGTCACCCAGCGCGTCCCCGTGGACGAAGTGCCGGGCGCAATCGAGAACCTCCTCGCCAACTTCGACGACCAACGCGACGGAACCGAGACGTTCCGCGAGTTCGTCCTGCGGCACGACGACGACGAACTCGCCGACCTGGTCGAACCCGAAGAGACCAGTTACGAGGACCCGATGATGCACAACACGAAGCGCACGTGGTACCCCTACGCCGAAGACGACGAACTGGACGCGAGTCCCGCGCCGAGTCTCGCCGACGGGACACCCATCACGAGCGACGACTGACCACCGACCACCGCCTCACTTCCAGATGAGGCCTTCGAACCCACCGCGGAGGACGACTGAGTCGTCGTCCACCTTCCGACAGACGATGTCGGTCTCGACGTCGTAGCGGTCCTCGCGGGCGTCGACGGTGGTCGGTGTCACCTCACACCGAATCGTCTCGCCGGTGTACACCGGGGCGAGGAACTCGAACTCCATCGACCGGGCGAGGACTTCCAGGTCGCCGCCGATTTGCGTCGGCAACGTCGCAGTCAACAACCCGTGGACGACGAGTCGGCCGTCCTCGTCGGGGTCGGTGTGAATCGGTTGCTCGTCGCCAGAGAGGACCGCGAACGCCTCGACTTCCGCCGTGGTGAACGTTCGCTCTCTGACGAGGGTCTCTCCCTCCGTCGGCACGTCGGGGGTGGACATATCCTGCCCGACGGCCGACCGCGGGATAGTTCTTCACCCGGGCGCTCGAACACCTGTCGAAGCGAGCACGACAGGGAGCACACACAGCACCCGCAGACACCACAGTCACCACACGCACCTCCAGACACCACACGCACCTCCAGACACCAACACCCACCCATCCATGCCAGACCGAATCCTCACAGTCAACGCCTACACGACACTCGACTTAGTCGACGGAACCGCACAGGGTCACGACTTCGACGAGTCCGCGTTCGCGGTGCTCAACGTCACCTCACCGCGGAAGAGCCCCGACGCCGTGACGCTCGAACTCGAACTCGACGGGACGCAACTCGACGCACTGCCACCGCACGCCGACCGCGTCTCGCTCTCGCCCGACGAAGCGCGGGCGCTGGCGGCCGACCTCGAAAAACACGCCGACCGCGTCGAAGCGGCGAGAGACGACTGACCGACATCGCCTGATTTTCTCCTGATTCGCCGCCCCGAAAGTGAGTCACGTCGACAGCTACAGAGTTCACTGGCAACACGCACCATGGTTGTTTTTCGCGCGATTTGGTTCATATTCTCCCGAAACCGGCATCGTTTGTTAATGATTCGTACACCCACATACCCAATCGTTAGACATATGGTGAAGTGAGCTGAACGATAGGTCGTGCTAAAGACGAGGCCTTCACGCCGTCCACGCATTGCCCGTCGACCCCTCACTACCTCCCGCGCTCACCCGGCGAATCGAACGCCGGCCACAGCGCGGGGGGTGGTGGCGTGAGTCGTCACCGGACCCTCGTCCTCTTCGTCGCCGCCGCGGTGCTGTTCGGCACCTCCTTCGTCGGCATCAAAGCGGCCATCGGTGCGATTCCACCAGTCCTGTTCGCTGCCTTCCGCGTCGACGTCGCCGCAGTCGTCTTGCTGACGCTCGTCGCCGTCCGCGGTGGGTACTGGCGTCCCCGGACCCGTTCCGACGTGCTCGGCATCCTCGTGAGTGCTGCGTTCGTCCTCGGCGCGAACAACGTCTTGTTGTTCCTCGGCCAGCAGAACGCGACGTCGGGCGCTGCGGCAGTCATGTACAGCATCCTGCCCATCGCCTCACCGATGTTCGCCGTCTTCCTCCTCGACGACGAGCGTATCTCGGCCGTCGACGCCGTGGGCATCCTCTTCGGACTCGCGGGCGTCGTCGTCATCGTCGGCCCACAGAGCGTCCTCGGCGGTGGGAGTGTCGGACAGGCACTCGTCGCTGGTGCGGCACTCTCCGTCGCCTTCGGAACTGTCTTGCTCAAGCGCGTCGCCCCGACCATCGGGACGATTCCGATGACTGCATGGGCGATGGCCGTCGCAGGTGTCGGAATTCACGCTGTCAGTCTCGGACTCGGCGAACTTCCCACGCAGGTGGCGTGGTCGCCGACAATCGTCGCGGCAATCCTCTACGTGGGGATGCCGGCGACGGCGGCGGCGTACCCGGTGTACTTCGCCCTGCTCGCAGAGGCAGGCCCGGTTCGCGGCAACCTCGTCGCCTACGCGATGCCAATCGTGGCGACGCTCTCGGGATGGGCGTTCCTCAGTGAGTCGATATCCGCGGGGACGGTTCTCGGATTTGGCGTCATCGTCTCCGGGTTCCTATTGGTCCACCGCGAGAGCGTGGCGAACGTTCTCGGAGTACAGGTGAACCGGCCCGCCGAGACAGAGTAGCGAAAGTCGCCGAATCGAGTGAAGAAAACCCTCTCAGACCGTGACGTGCCGCCGAACCGTGGCGGCGACGTCGACGAGCGCGTCTTTTTTCATCGCCGCGAATCCGACGAAGATAGCGCCGAACCCGACGAACGCCGTCGTCTCGATTGCGTGGCCGAGGAGAACGAAACTCAGCACCGCAGCGACGACGGGTTCGACGTAGCCGATGAGGTTGAGTTCCGTCGGGCCGAGGCGGTCTAAGAGTTCGAAGTAGAGTAGGAACGCAACCGCACCCGAGACGAGCGTCAGGTAGACGAACGACGCGATACCGACGGGTGCCCACTCGATTGCGGCGAGTGACTCACCGCGGTGAAGTCCCCAGACGTGGAGGATGACACCGCCGCCGAACATCGTCCACGCCTGCATCGACTGGACCGGAAGGTCCGTTCGAAGTGGCCGGGTGAGGACCGACCCGAGGGCAAAGGAGACGGCACCGAGGAAGATGAGGACGATACCGAGACCCTGTGCAGAGCCGAGGATACCAACGCCCGGGTCGGCGACGAGCACGACGCCTGCGAACCCTGCGAGGAGGCCGAGGACACCCGTCTTGCCGAGTGAATCACCCGAGAGGATAGCCGACGCGAAGACGGCGGTCAGGATGGGCGAGAGACTGATGATAATCGAGGCGATGGCACCGGGGACGTAGTTCTGGCCGAGATAGAGCAGTCCGTGGTAGGCGGCGATGATGAACACCGCTCCGATGGCCGTCGCGAGCAGTTCGTCTCTGGTCTGTGGGCGCCACCGGTCGGTCGAGTACACGGCGTACGCGAGCATCAACAGGCCAGCGGCCTCGTAGCGTATCGCCGCGAACGTCAGCGTCGGGAAGAACTCCAAGCCGACTTCGATGGCGACGAACGACGTCCCCCACATGGCTGCGAGAGCGACGAACATCAGCGGCGTCGTCGGAAGGTTTCTCCAAGAGAGATGCGTCATGGTCGAATCTGCTTCAACCGTCAGGGACGGACGTTGTTAAATCCTTCTACAAAAGAAATCTAATCAGTTGGATTTTTCATTTAGTAATTTGTCTGTTGCTGTTCTGTAGTTTGAATAATCCGTGAATGTTCGAGAGTGAGAGGAGGCCACGAGAGATGGCGGATAGCACAAGGACTTACGTCCCACGACCTGTCCACTGTAGGTATGGACGAACGCGACGTGCGCCTGTTGAAGGCCATCGCGGACCTCGGAACCGGCAGTCCCGAGAAGTTACACGACGCGACCGGCATCCCAGTATCGACCATCCACTACCGGTTGAACAACCTGAAAGACGACGGCGTCATCGAGAACGACCTCTACGACATCGACCTCGAATCGTTCGGCCTCGGCGTCACCGTCGTCGTAGAAGTGCTGGCCGATTACAGTGGGCCGTACGAAGAAGTCGGAAACAAACTCCTGGAGATAGAAGGCGTCACGCAACTGTACTTCACGATGGGTGAGACGGACTTCATCGTCGTCGCCCACCTCGCAGACTCTGACCGCGTCGAACGACTCATCAGCAACTTCGAAGCGGTTCCCGAAGTCGAGCGGACGAACTCTACGTTCGTCATCTCGACGATGCGAGACAGTCACCGCGCACTCCAGAGTTACACGTTGGAGACCCTTCTCGACGAACTCGGAATCGAAGACTGAGAATCCTCCGACTGCTTACGGAGTTCTGACGCGTACTGTCCGCTATGTCGGACACAGTCACTACCTGGCTCGTCGAGCGCACGTACTCGGACGACGAACAGAACATCATCATCCTCGTGTACGCGACGACAGACGGGACACGATATCACAGAAAAGAACGGTCGTTGACGAGTTTCGAATCGGACGTCCGCGACACCTACGCTGCCCTCGACGTTCCCGAAGACGAGTTAGGACGCGTCGGCGACGAGGAGACACAGGCGGAGTACGCCGCCGCGGCGACCAGGATGGCCGAGTCGCACGACCCAACCGACGTCGTGTGACTGGCCGGACTCGCGGGCACAGTGGCAGACCCCGTTTGAGGTGTCGTTAGTTGGTCGACGCGAGTGGTAATTCGACGACGACGACGGTTCCAGATGGGTCGTTGTCCTCGATGTGGACCCGTCCACCGAACGAATCGACGAGTTTGTTGACGAGGTAGAGTCCGAGACCCGTCCCGGAACTCTCCAGTCCCTTCTCACCCTTCCCGAAGACGACGGACTTTCTGTTGTCTGGGATACCGACACCGTCGTCGCTGATGCGGACGATGGCCACTCCGTCGTCGTGGTCGACGTCTACCGAGATAGTGACCGTCGTGTCGTCGTCGTTGTGTTGAATCGCGTTGTTGAGGACGTTCCCAAACACCGAGGTGAGAAGCGGGTTCGCGCGAACGGCGACATCCGGAATCTCCCCATCGACGTCGATAGTCGCCTTCGGGAACGCCTCGCGCCGGACGACGAGTTCGCGGTTCAGCGTCTCGGCCAGTGAGAGTGGGCGCGTCTCGACTGCGCCCCCACTCATCGTCTCGATGAGGTCACGAGCAACCTCGGTTATCTCGATGGTGTGTCGCCCAGTCGAGAGGACCCGCGAGAGGATGTCGCGCCCTTCGTCGTCGACGTGGTCTTCGAGTAACTCGGCCCAGCCCACGATGACGGCCATGTCGTTCCTGATGTCGTGCCGGATGATACGGTTGAGCGCCTCCAACTCGGCGTTGGTCTGCTCTAACTCGCGTTCGCGAGAGCGACGGGCCGTCACGTCTTGAATCGTCCCACGCAGGGCGACGACGCGGCCGTCCCGGATGACCGGTTCGCCGCGCGTCCGGACCCAGCGCTCCGTCCCTTCGGCGGTGACGATGCGGAAGTCGTCTTCCCACGCGACGCCCTCGTTTCGGCACCGCTCGACCAGTTCCCGAACTACGTCTCGCTCGTCTGGGGCGTAGAACGAAACCGCGTCGTCGAGCGACGGGTCGTACTCCAACGGAACCTCGTGGATGCGCTTCGTCTGGTCGGTCCACTCGAGCGTCTCGTCTTCGAGGTCCAGTTCCCACCCGCCGACTTTCGAGATGCGTTGCGTCCGTTCGAGGAAGTCGCGACTGCGTTCGAGTTCCCGTTCGCGTGCTTTCTGTTCGGAGAGGTCTTGAAACACGACGACGTTCCGGTCGTCCGACAGAGACGTGACAGAGAGACGAACCGGAACGGACGTTCCGTCGGGCCGCTGAATCGTCGCTTCACCTTGCCACCGCCCCCTCTGGTCGAGTGAGGAGCGGAGTTCTTCCTGGAGGCGCTGTGCCTCGGATTCGGTGTGGAGGTCGTGCCACGAGAGACCGAGCATCGACTCGGAATCGGGATACCCGCAGATGTGCGCGCCAGTCTCGTTGATGTAGGTGTGGCCGCCCCCTTTGGTGAGTGCGATACCGGCGTCGACCGAATCTACCGCACTCTTGAGCGCTTCGAGGTCCCGTTCGCGGACCCGCGCGTCGGTCACGTCTTGGACCGTCGAGACGAGGCGCCGGTGCCCGGAAAGGTCCGCAATCGAGAGGCTCACTCGAAGCCAAACGAGGTCACCGTCTGGTCGCTCGATTGGCCACGGAAACACGTTCGTTCCCGTCTCGATGGCACGTTCGACTTCGGCGCGGGCGTCTTCTTGCGAGAATCCCGGAACGTCGGCGGTGAGTTCGACGGGTGCCGTCGAGATGACGTCGTCTCGGGTGGTACCGAGGATGTCGAGATAGCGCTGGTTGATATCCACCAGTTCGAGCGTGTCTGGGTCGCGCACGGCGAGGCCGACGTTCACTGCCTCGAACAGTGCTCGGTGGTCCAGTGACCCGACCGTGTTCTGGACCGCGTCGTAGACGACCTGTCCCAGATTTTCGATATCGGGAGAAGACGGATTCGACCGTTCGAACGAGACGAGTGGGACACCGTCTGTGCGCAACACAGAGGCGAGCGGTTCTCCCTCGGAGTTCGTCAGTTCCGTCGAGACGACGAGACAATCCACACGCGAGTGTTCGAGCGTCGACTGTGCAGCGTCGATACTCTCCGCAGTTTCGACGTGGACAGTCGTGGTCTGGTCGCCAACTGTCGGAGGGAGGGACGCCGCAAGACGCTCGCGGACTGGTTCGTTCTCGGCGACGACGAGAACGTTCACTCTACCGGACATACCGGTGCAACGCAATCCTAGGTCAAGTATGAACCGGACGGTTCGACAGCGTGAGAACGAGTGCGCAGAACGAAGAGACAGGAGAGACGAGGGGCCTCAGAAAGCCCCGCAGTGACTACTCACTGTGGCCGTCGTCGTGGCCGTCGTCGTGGCCGTCGTCGTGGCCGTCGTCGTGGCCAGACGACCCGGAACCGAGTCCGTGTTCGACCATCTCGTTCAGTTCAGTAATCTTCCCGTGAACATCCTCGGGAATCTCGTCAGACGGTGCCGACATCCCCGGACCGTCGAGGGGAGCGTCGCCGACGACGACGCTACCAATCATCCCGAGTGCCTCGTGCGGGACGCAGTAGTAATCGTAGACGCCGGCCGTGTCGAACGTCACCTCGTAGGTTGCACCGCTCTCCGAGAGCATCCCGCTGTCCCACGCATCGGTCCCCTCGGGAACGCGACGCGGGCCGTCGTTGTCGGGATGGTACGCCGTCGCCGTGTGGGTGCCACTCTCGAGTTCGAAGGTGACGGTCCCACCTTCCTCCACGTGGACGACGTGCGGGTGGAAGTGGTACTCCCCGTCTTCGGTCAACATAGTGACCGTCGCGTGTTCAGCGGGGTCACCGATAGTACCACCCTCGTGGTGGTGGTCGCTACTTCCGTCCGCGTTCTCCTCGGTGGTCGCTTCTTCGGTGTGCGACTCCTCGGTGTGAGTACCGTCGTCGTGCGAACCGTCCTCTTCTGCGTCCGGTGCAGTACTTCCAGTACACCCGGCGAGGCCAAAGATGGCGAGGCCGCCGGTTGCCTTCAACACGCGCCGCCGAGAGAGTGAGTCAGTCATGGTAGGTCACCCGACAACAGAGAGTTGGGTTCGGTGGTGGTTATGAAGGAGTGCTGTTTTGCTGGGTCGGCAAATCCGGGGAGGGTTTAAGTACGAAAGCGGAGCACTTTCGGAGTGAGAAGCGTGTGTCAGGTTCTCAAGATTCCGACGAACTGCTCGACCTCCTCGGAGACGAGTACGTCCGGTCGATTCTCGCCGCAGCGAGTCTCGAACCGCACTCCGTCAAGGACCTCAGTGAGCGCTGTGGGGTCGCACAGTCGACGGTCTATCGGCGACTGGACGACATGCTCGCCCACGACTTACTCGTCGAACGAACCGAACTCGTCGCAGACGGGAGTCACCACAGTGTCTACGAGGCGAAACTCACGCACCTCGACATCGACGTGGTCGACGGCGAGATACGAGTCGATACCAACGTGGAGTCGTCGCCCGCCGAACGGTTCACCCGCATCTGGGACGACATCAGGAGGCAGTGAGCATGCACATTGAACTCGTCGTCGCGAAAGTCGTCACGATGGCGCTCGGGTTCCTCATCGCCTATCAGGCGTACAAGGGGTACGCCGAGTACGGCAGCGAACCGATGCTCTTCGTCGCCATCGGTTTCCTGCTCATCAGCGTCGGTGCCGTCATCGAGGGCGTCCTCTTCGAAGTCGTCGGGTTGTCGCTGTTCCACGCTGGCACCATCCAGACGAGTATCGTCGCCCTCGGCATGCTCTCGGTGCTCTACTCGCTGTACGGCCTGCGGTACAGCGGTGGTGAGTCGTGACTAGCGTGTAGACCGGCGTTCTGGTCGTCACTCGCCTCGTTCCCTTTCAGGTGACGTCGCTCACGGTGACGCAGGTCCACGTCGTCGAGACTCTCGCTATCGCCGCGGGGGTCGTCGTCTTGCTCCAGTCGCTCGTGAGTTGAGTGCGGAACAGACCGAGACCAGTCGACGCCAAGTGCGAGAGTTACGATTCGTGAAGTTGGACACCACGAAATCTTTCGATGCCGAAGTCGAGGTGTACAGAGACCCCCAACAGCCAAGCAACAAACGAGGTAAACGTCGAACACGTACAGTCACTCGTAGACGGCGAAGCGCCGTCGAGGTGACACGCACATGACGACGACACACTCTTCGACGCGACTCGTTGGAATCGTATTGCTCGCGCTCACTGCACTGTTCGTCTTCCCCGCGCTCCTCGGGATGTCCGGCGTGTTCGGAATGGGACCGATGGGATGGGGCGGCGGATGGATGCACGACACGTGGATGCACGGTGGCATCGGCGGGTCCGTCCCGTGGTGGATGTGGGGCATGGGCCTCTTTGGCCAACTGCTCGTCCTCGCGGTATTGGTCGGTGGCGGCGTCCTCCTGTTCCGCGTCGTAAGCGGTGACAACGGCGGCGACGACGCCCTCGAAGAACTCCGGCGCGCGTACGCTCGCGGTGACATCGACGACGACGAGTTCGACCGGCGACAGGCCCGTCTCGAACGGGAGCAGGGCCGAGACTGACGACGTGAGAGTCAGCGGAACCGAGCGTGCTGCTCGCGGGTGTGACGGTCGGTCGCCTGCGAGGGTGTAGATGCGTCCGACGCGGTCTGTCGTCCCGCGACGGGTCACGAGTCGAGGTGAGCGGTGTCTATCCACCGGGTGAATCGCCGACCGATGTCGTCCCAGTCGTCGTTCGACTTCGACGATTCGTCCCCCGTCGCCATCCGGAGTTTTCGGTTCGAGTTGAGGTACTCGTAGGACATGATGCTCGGATACTCTTCGACCGACGCCTCGTAGGAGTCCACGCCGGGGCCGTCGCTCCCGTGGACACCGAGTAGGTGACCAATCTCGTGGACGTACAGGCGGTCAGTCTGGTCGTCGCCGGCCATAGCGATTCGACCGTAATTCGCGGAGGCGCGGACGCCACGGTCACCGATGGAGACGGTTTCGGCGAGGTAGATGTACAGGTACCCGCGCGCCGCCCCGTCGAAGTGCGCAGTGACTGCGTCGTTGTCACGCACGTTCGCCGCCGGAAGCGTCGTGAGGTCCGTCTCGTCGACGACGAAGTGAACCGCAAACCCGGTCGTACCGTCGGGGTTGTCCACCGGTGCCGACGCGAAGAACGCCGCCGTTCGGTCCAGTGCCGTCTGATTCACCGTGACCGTGTGGTACGCGTCGACTTCGAAGTAGAGGTCCTTGTGGAGTGGGTCAGCGTCAGGGAACTGCCGCGGCGCGCCGTAGACTTCCGCCCCGTCGCTGAGGCCGTCACCGTCGGTATCGGGGGCGGAGACGTTCGTCCCGATGCGCCGTTCGACGTCGTCTGGGAGGCCGTCTCCGTCGGTGTCGAGTGTGGACGGGCGCTCTGGGACAGTCGGGTCGAGGCCGAGTCGATGTTCGGTACCGTCGAAGATGGAGTCGCCGTCCGAATCGGCGTCGAGTGGGTCAGTGTCCTGTCTGAGTACCTCGGTCCAGTCGTCGAGGCCGTCGGCGTCGGTGTCTGCGGCGGTCGAGTCCGTTCCGAGCGACGCCTCCAGACGGTCGGTCAGACCGTCGGCATCCGAGTCGGCCAGCGTCGGGTCCGACACCACCGTCTGCGTGCCCACACTGACGGTACTGGACGCTGTGGCGTACGGCTCGGCGTCTTCGAGCGTCTCGATGGACGCTCGGTCACCCTCGACGGGAACGTCCACATCCACCGAGATGCTGTCGTCCCCTGCATCGGCGTCGAACGACGAAACCACGACGGCAGGAGAAAACGAAACCGCGGCGCTGGCCGTCACTGGAAGACTGAGGAGTACGACGACGACGATGAGGCGAATGGGAACCATCGAGTGACGGGTGAGCGGGGCGGTCAGGCGGGCTATCGCGCGAGAACGAGGTCGGAGTTCTCGTCTGAACGACAGAATAGAGGCGAGGAACTGCCATAGTTATAGAATACATGACACCATTAGACACAGCCTAGGTGGCGTAAGACGGAGTTTCTGGCGGCTTTTCCGCACGAAATGGAGAGAAGAGGAGGAAGAGGAGAGGAGAGGAGAAGACAGGCGAGCGTCACCCTCGGCGCTCACGAGACGAGTCACAGCCCGACGCCTGGTGACCGTAACGACTATGAATCTTTAGGCCAACCTAAAACTATGGCTTCGGATTCACCCACAGGTGGACTCAGCGCGGTGTTCAAACGGTTCCGTCCGCACCGAACCCGGCTCCGCGTCTCGGCGTGTGTCGCCGCGAGTCGGTCGATTCGCGGAGGGTCAGACGACGAGACTGCGTAACTGAGTCCCGATTTTCAGTCGAGTCAGACTTCGACGACGGCGCCGACGTCGGGAGCGACTGCCTCGAATCCATCAGTCCGGAGTTCTTCGGCGAACGCTGCACACCGGTCGCCGTGGTTGACGAAGACGGGCGTCTCACGGTAGCCGGCGAGAAACTCACGGAGGCCGTGTTTGTCCGCGTGGGCAGAGAAATCGTACATCTCGGCGCGGGCGGCGACAGGAACGACGCCGCCGTTGAGTTCGCATCTACCGCGTTCGACGAGTTCGCGGCCGGGCGTCCCTTCGACCTGATACCCGGTGAGACAGATTTTGTTCGTCGGGTCCTGGCGAATCTCTGGGATGTACGTCATCGCCGGTCCGCCAGAGAGCATCCCACTCGTCGTGACGATGACCGAATTCTGCCGCGCGATACGGCGACGCTGGCCGTCACGACCCGAGACGATTCGCGCGTTCGACTTCGCCCGCTTGAGCGCCGTCGGGTCGCGGACGTAGTCCGGGTGGTTTCGGAGCATCTTCAGCACCTGCGTCCCCATCCCGTCCACGTAGCAGTCGATGTCGTGGGCGTCGAGGACCATCAGAATCTCCTGTGTCCGACCGATGGCGAACGCCGGGACGACGACGGTGCCGCCCTGCCAGATGGTCGTCCGAACCGACTCGACGAACCGCTCTTCGACTGTCGCACGGTCTTCGTGTTCGACGTCCGAGTAGGTCGATTCACAGATGACTACGTCCGCGTCCGGGCGGTCTGTCGTCCCCGACACCAACCGCTGGTCGTCGGTGTGAAAGTCTGCGGTGTAGAGCAAGCGCGTCTCCCCGTCGTCGACGAGAACGTGTGCGCTTCCGGGGATGTGCCCCGCGTTGTAGAACGTGACCTCGTGCCCGGCCGCCTCGAACGTCTCACCGTAATCGTGCGGTTCGGACTGCTGTGTCATCCGGCGAATGTGCGTCTCTGTGAACGGGCAGTCGTAGGTACCGCCGTGGAGTTTGAGCGTGTCCCGCGCGAGGGTGAGCGCGAGTTCGTAGGTCGGCGGTGTCCAGTGGACTGCCGGCCACTCGGAACCAGAGAGGAGTGCAGGGACCGTCCCGACGTGGTCGAGGTGGCCGTGAGAGACGACGACTGCGTCGGGGTCGACCGACCCGACGGGGAACTGCGGTGGGTTCCCAGTCATCATCCCGTAGTCGAGCAGCAGCGAGTCGTTGACGAGAATCGCGCTGCGACCGACCTCCCCGGCCCCGCCGAGGAACTGAAGTTGCATTGGTGGCCCGTACCGACTGGAGGGGCTTTTGCCCGTCGGTCCGGCCGGCGAGTGAGAACTGACGTTTTTGTCTGTCGAGAGCCTCTCAGAGGCCATGGCCGACGGTACCCTCGACTCGCTGGTGGCGACGCTCCACGACCACCTCGCCGCGACGGCGACGCGCCCGGTTCGAGAAGATGCGAGCAGGTGGCTTGGCGAAGCGGAGGCCGTCACCGGCGACCTCACAATCGGTCCACTCCCGCCGGACGACGTCGTTCGAACCCGTCTCGGCCACGTCGAACACCTGCTGTCGAACGTCGACGCGACCGAAGACGACGAGGCTGACGAACACGTCGCCGCGGCGCGTGCCGCCCTCGACGATGCGCTCGCAGTGCTCGACGAGCGAGCGTGACCGACGGAGAACGGGAGTCAGCAGTGTCGGCGAGAAGACAGCGTCGGACGAGACATCTACGCCTACCTCCAAGTGTGTTGCAGTCAGATTAGTTCGAGAACCACTCTCTCGCCGTCGAAGCGAGGATAGAGAGGTCTTCGAACTTCAGCATCCGGAACATCGCGAGTGGGTTGCCGCCGTTTACCTCGTCCAACTGGTCCACCGAGAAGCGGTGGAGGTCCTTCAGGAGCGCGTCGTAGCGCTCGTTGGACGCGCGATAGAGCATCTCCGTCATGAACAGTCGGTTTTTCGCCTTCGGTGCTACCCGCTCGTGCCAGAGTTGGTCGTAGATGGCGAGTTCCGACGCAGACGTGTCGCGGTTGGTGTGCATGAGTGTGCGGTCGGCGGTCACGGCGGCGGCGCGACCAGAACGCATGCACTTGTCGATGCCCTCGCCCCAGAGCGGGTCGACCGTCGGGACAGTGTCACCGATAGCCATGAAGTTGTCCGTGCTCATCTGGCTGGGGAGTTGGATGTGTGCAGACCCGCGGTGCTGTTTGCCCGCGATGCGTTCGGCGTTTTCGAATCGGGGGTCGGTGTCGACCCAGTACTGGAGGTAGTCGTCGATGGTGAATCCAGACTTGGCGTTGTTTCGGTGCCCATCGTTCTGGATGTAACAGACGCCGACCTTCGCGGTGTCCTCGCCGGTGTGGAAAATCCACGAGTAGCCACCCGGTGCCATGTCGTGGTCGAGGCGGAGCATCATCGTGTCCGTCAGGTCCGCGTACCCATCGGGGTCGAGGTTCATCCCTTCGAACTCGTATTCGATACCGATTGCTTGTTTCTCGCGTCGTAAGTTACAGACGTCGAGTGCCTTCGCCAAGGGTGCGCTCGGACCAGTCGCGTCGATGACGATGTCACCGTAGACCTCTTCGTCCCCGTTGTATCGGACGCCGACGATTTCGCCGCCCTCCATGATCGGTTTGGAGACTCGGGCGTCGAAACGGTACTCGGCACCGTCTGCTTCGGACTCCTCGACCAACCAATTCTTGAAGTCGGCGAACTCGAGGACTGCGCCGGGTTGGTGTCGGCGGTAGTGGTGGTTCGGAGACTCCAAGATTACGTCGTCGGTGAAGTGCATGACGACGTCGTCCGGGATGTTGAACGAGGCCATCGTCGAGGGGAACGTCCCTGCAGTGGACTTGTTACTCCGCGAGGGGAATTCGTCTCGGGATTCAGTCTCGAGGACGCAGACGTCGTACCCGCGCGAGGCGAGGTCTCGTGCCGCCTGTCCACCCGCAGGGCCCGCACCTGCAATAATCACGTCATAGTTGTCTGTCATTGTAGAGTAGGCATCACCGGTAGGTTGTTCGTACGCGCTACACACTCTTTCTGAAACGAGCGTGTAATCTGCTTTGGTTTTGAACGCTCATCCAGTGGTGAATATGTTGGCGTTCGTCCTCCTCGTGACGACAGAATCGTGTGGTGACTGTTGGTTCGAGCGTAGGGATACAGAACAGGAATCGACGCGGCCGAGGACGTGGCGTCAGGCCTTGGGAATACGCCGAACTTGGAACTCTCGATAGTTCCCGTAAGCTGCTTCGAGCGCACCGAGCCACCAGTTCCAGCGCGTCGCCGGACTTCCTTCGGGTGCGTCGCGAAGGTTTCGGATGATTTCGTCCGACGTGAGTGCCGCACCACGGTCTGCTTCGGCTTGCCCCGAGTCGGCGAGGTCACGGGCTTGGCGTGCGACGACCCGGCGCTCCGCGTCGGTGCCCCCGAACTCGGCGAGAGCCTCGCGGAAGGATTCCTCGTCGAACGAGGAGTGTTGGTTGTCATGCCTATCGGTGGGAATCACACTCGTTCTATGTGGCCTGTGACAAAGAATGGCTCGGCCAGATCACTCAGAGGGCGACACGTCATCGACGTTCGTCTCGACGACCCTTCGGTTCACGTCGCGTCGAGACCGACTATTCGCTCGAGTTACGCCCACCACTCACTGCGTCGCTCGGTGTACGTGGCGTTCTGGAAGGGGTCGGGTTTGTCGGCGTCCTCTTCTGCGCCCAGATAGTGGGCCGTCCAGTAACCGACGTGCCACGCGACTGCCTCGGTATCGAGGTCGACGAGGACGATTCGGAACCTATCGTACGTCTCGAGTGCGCCGTCGCCGTCCGGGTCGTATCCGGTGACTGCGGCACACGAGGCGGCCCCGGTTCCGCACGGAGAGGTCTCCGAAAACGAGACGTGGATGTCCGCCGCCTCGGGGTCGTCGACGTACCTAAAGGAGAGGGTGTCGGGCATTCCCGGTGCACCCGCGGCGAAGTAGTCGAAGGCGTGTCCGACCTGCTCGCGCGCGCCATCGGGCTCTCTCGCACCTGATTCGTTCACGTAGACCGTGAACTCGGGGTCGTCCCACGGGAACGCCTTCTCGGTCGCGTTCGTCCGCGGAAGTGTGTAGAGGATGCCAGTCGCGTTCATCAAGTCGGCCGGTTCGTCGCCGTGGGCGAGGCCGAGCGTGTGGCCTAACTCGTGTTCGACGATTTCGACCGTCGAATCGTCACCGAATCCCGTCTTGACGTAGACCGTCTCTGGGCGGTCGATTTGGCGAGCGTCGGTGATGTACGGCGCACATCCGACGGCGTCGGCCTGCCCACTGCACTCGGGGATGGTGTCCGAAAACTGGAGGATGATGTCGGGGTTCCGCACGTCGGACGACACCGCGTATTCGACTTCGTAGCCGAGGTACCGCGCGTCGTTTCGCTCCCAGAACACCGTCGCCTCTCGGACCAATGTCTCGTAATCTCGGCCGTCGTTCGGCGCACGCACCTCGATGATGACCGGGTCGGACCCCCACGGGCCGTATCCCGACGCGGGTGGATACGTCGTGGTTACTGCCTCCGATTCCGCCGTCGTGGTCTGAGGTGCTGTCGTCTCCGACGACGATGTAGTCGTCTCCGGTTCTATCGTCGTCGGTGGCGTCGGAGTGGTCTCCGTCGAATCGGTGGTCTGCGTCGCAGTCGCGGGCGTCGTCGTGTCTGTCGCCGTCGTGACTGCCGGTCCATCACCGTCCAAAGACACCGGTGCCGTACATCCCGCGAGAACGACGAGGAGGACGACGAAAATCGGGAGACCACGCATACCCGAACAGGGGCGGCGAGATGGCAAGAAGGTTTGTCCTCGTCAGACGGGTGACGAGACAGAGCGGTCGCTCACAGTTCGAAATCGGCTGAGAGGAGTAAGCCCCCTTCTGTTCGTCCCAGCATTCGGCTAAGCGTCCGCGTCCTTCTCGGGTCGAAACCCGAGGGCACGCCGGGCGAACCCGGGCGTGCCGTCCGGACTACCTTCACGGCGCGGACTTGCACCGGTGAGGATTCACCGTTCCATCCATTCTCGACCGTCTACCCTTCGCGGGTTATCTCCCTCCCCTCACGGGTCGGTTCGCGTGCATTCGAGTTGCCTCGGACGCACCGCCGACGGCCGGTGGCCGCCGCGCGCGCATCATCGGTCGGGTCGAGGGGTGTCGTTTCTGTTCCAGAGCCAGCCGTCTCCGACTCCGGGCTTGCGCCCGGTCACCTGTCCAGACGGTGGGGGGACTTTCCTCATGCCCGAAGTGGGCACGGGAACTGGGCTCTCTCTGCCGACGTACTGTAGCCTCGTCCGTCGGATAAGCGGTTCGATTGGTCCGGTCGAACGGCCCGTATATGGGTACTTATGTGGACATTAACCGACCTAACAACCGATTAACACTCGAGGGAAGCGTTGAAGTCAACACAGGCCTTGAATAGTAATATGTCCGAGGCGCAGACCGTACACCTCACCTACGAGGATGGGGCGCGGGCGGTCGAACTGGCGCGGGAATCGGTCGAATCGTACGTTCTTCACGGGCAACGAGAACAACCGGGCAGTATGCGAGATGCCTTCTACGCACGAACTGGGGCGTTCGTACGTATCAAGTCGACACGTGGGCGTGGTCGACTTCGAGGCTGTGCAGGCGCGTATCGCGGTAAAGACCAACTGGGTCACGCTATCGTCGACGCCGCAATCAAGGCGTCTTCCGGCGACTCCTGTCAGACGGAAATCGAGGCACCGGAACTCCCGAATCTCAACATCTCCGTCTGTATCGTGAACAGTTATACGCTGACTAACGACCCTGTCGCGGATATCGAACTCGGGAAGCACGGCGTCGCTATCGACGCTGGCGGCGTCCACGGGTGGATGTACCCGACGCTTCCACTCGAGCTTGGGTGGTCGAAAGAAGAGTTCCTCACGAACGCCTGCCGTAAGGCCGGTCTCTCGCCGCTGGCGTGGCAGGACGACGACACCATGATTACGCTCTTCGAAGGACAGGTCTTCCGCGAGCGTGACGACGGCGGCAGCGTCGAAGCGCTGTAAGTTCACAGCAGAGACAGACCACGAACAGAGCGGTTTGCACACAGACGACGGCAATCGTACCGCTGTCGACGTGACGTTCTCGTTTCACCCGATAGAATACGTTCTGAGCGGTGTCTTCACGCTGACACCGGGCCCTATCTTCCGCTACTCCTCGCCGAATCCGACTTTCTCTGCGTCTTCGCGGGTCCGTCGCGTCGCCGCGTCGAGGTCGAACTCGCGGACGAGTTCGCCGTCGCGAATCAACGGTTCGAGCAGTGACTCGCCGTCGGTCGGGCCGGGTCGGCCACGCAGACCGACGTGGTGTCCGCCGTCGGTCGTGCGGTAGACTTCTTTGACGCCGGAGAGTTTCCCGCGCTTGGCCGCCGGTTCGCCGTCCACTTCGACGATGTCGAGTGCGAAGTCGACAGGGTTGGCGTTCGAGATGTACCCGCCGACGCCGAACCCGTCGACGACGTCGCGGAGGTGCCGCAGTTCGGCCGGACCGAGACCACCGCTGACGAAGATGCCGACGTCTTCGTGCCCGCGTGCGTCGAGTTCCCAGCGAACCTCACGGGCGATGTGGCGGAAGTCACCACGGCGCGACGAGGTGGTGTCGAGTCGAACGCTGTCGAGGTCGTCGCCGAGTGTCTCGACGGCGCGGAGGACTTCTTCGGTCTCGTCGCCGTAGGTGTCACAGAGTGCGACACGCGGCACGTCTTCCGGTACCGCGTCGTCGAACGCGCGGAAGGCGTCGGCTTGATTTCCACGGCCGAAGGCGATGAGAAGTGCGTGCGGCATCGTCCCCGACGCGTCCTTCCCGAGAATCTCGCCCGCGGCGACGTGCGAAAAGCCGTCGAGACCCGCGACGAGGGCGCTCCGTTCGACCATCGCGGCGATAGAGGGGTGGACGTGGCGCGCGCCGAAGGAAAAGACAGGGGTGTTGGGCGCGGCGACGCGCGCGTCGAGTGCGGCAGTCGCGCATCCGGAGGCGTGCGAGAGGAATCCGAGGAGCGAGGTTTCGAGGCGGGCGAATTCGAGGTAGTTCCCCTCGATTCGCATCACTGGGCCGCCGTCGAACAGTTGCCCCTCGAACATGGCGTCCACGTCGACGTCGTGTCCTTCGAGGAGTGCCGCGGCGTCTTTCACACCGGCGAACACCTCGAAGTCCCCGTCGGGGAACTGGTCCGCAGTCACCTCGGCGACGACGCGGGGGTTCTTGCCCGCGTGGCGGAGGGTGGCCTCGGTCCGCTCGAAGTAGGCGTCGGTCGCGACGCCTTCGCGGATGGCCTCGGGACCGACGATGTCGAACTCAGTCATTGTCGAGGAGTCTGCCCCGCGCGATGAAAAAGGTGCATAATCGGAGCGAGCGGTCGAAGACGAATTTTCTTCAATCTATGCTCGCCTGTGCACCGCGTCCAACTCCTCGACTGTCGGCGCGTTCACGATGGTGACCGTGTCGCCGTCTCGCGTCACGCGGTACGCGTCGGCGAACGGGCCATCTTCGACGACGTATGTATGTTCGGCGGCGTACGTCGCGCCGAGACGGAGTTTGAGCGTGTACGTCAGGTACGCCGTCTCGAACTGTCGTGCGTCTTCTTCGGTGTCCCAGACCGTCTTCCAGACGTAGGCGCGGTGGTCTGGGTTCGCCGATGCGTCGGCGTCAGATGCGGGGCGATACGGAACGACGAGGTCACCGGCCCACCCGGCAGAGGGGCCCGCAGAGTAGTTGTACGCCGAGTAGTTGCCCGTGTTGCGCTGGAGGTTCTGCTTGTCGATGGCACCGTGTTTCCAGAACATGGCGAAGATGGACGCCTCACCGACGGTGTCACCCACCGGGTCGTGGTCGTATCGGGTCCACTCGGCCGACGAGCGGTCTTCGATGGTCACCTCGACCGGTCGTTCGTCGGGGTACGTCTCGGGGTGGAAGATGTGTTCCGTCGAGACTGGCCGGTTCGCGTAGGCGTCGTCGACTGCCTCCCATCCGCCGCGTTCGCGCAGGGCAGTGACGAACTCCGGACCCTCGCTGTACGGCGCGTAGATGGTCAAGAAGACCGGATAGTCGAACGACCCGCTTCCCGACCCGGCACCGGACGGACGAGCGACGCACTCCCACTCCGCCGCACAGCGTTCTTCGTACAGTCGGTCCACGTACCGCGCGTCGCCTTCGACCAGTCCGTTCTCGGCGAGTTGCTCGTCCTGCGTCGGTGGTGACTCGTCGAGGCCGAAGTGCTGGTCCTGCAATGCGTGGTGGAGTTCGTGCGCCAGCGTCCGCCGGTCGATGACTGGGTCGCCATCGGTACTGATGAGGACGATGTGGTCCTCTGACGGGGAGTAGTAGCCGAGGACGGCGCCGCCGTAGAGTTCACCGAACACCTCGTTGATAGTCCGGTCCTCGCCGACCAGCAAGAGTGCCTCCCAGACCTGGTCGTTCCAGTCGTGGTGGAGCGCCTCAGACGCGTTTTCCGGGGGGTCACCGATGTCCGACTCGTTTCGGTACTCGGCGCGCGAGATGACTTCCACGGGGACGGGGTCCGTGAACTCCAGTTCGCGGATGACTTCGACGCGGGCCATCGTCCGGGCGACGAACGCCTCGCGTTCGGTCGCGTTCAGGCCGTCAGACTGGTCAACGTCGATCGACTCGTTGTACCAGTAGCCGTTTTCCCACCCGAGTCGGTCCGTTGGTGGGTCGTCGGGCCACGACCACTCACTCGCAGCGCCGTCGTCTGGCGTCGCTGTGGGAGTCATCACGGGCGCAGCACACCCTGCGACGAGGAGGAGAAGCAACGAGAGGAGCACGGCGAGGCGAGACCGGTTCATAGAGAGTGAAAGGACAGAGGAAGGAAAAAGCGTCACGGGCGATTCAGAGAGAGCGAGTGCCGTGGCGACCGGTACTGCTCAGGACGCGAGGCTCGGCCGAATCTCGTCTACGTCGGCGGGCGCCGGGCCGTTGACGATGACCACGCGGTCACCGGACCTGACGACGCGGAACGCGTCGTTGAACTCGCCGTCTTCGACGACGTAGACGCCGTCTGCTTGCTGTGTCGCGCCGTTCGCGTCGAGGATGTTCAGATACGCGTCGTGGAACTCGCGGGCGTCACCGTCGGAGTCCCACTGCGTCACCCAGACGTACCCGTACTCAGTCTCGGACCCTGCGTCGTTCTTGTACGGGAACAGTCGGTCGTTGCCCCACCCATCGGAGGGTGCAGCGTCGTAGTTGTACGTATCGTACTGCTCGTCCGTCTCGACGATGGTCTGGAGACGAACTGTCTCGGCACCGGCCGTTCGCGCCTGATACCAGAACATGGCGTAGATAGACGCCTCACCGACTGTGTCGGACCCCTCGACGCCCTGGTTGGGGAACGTCGTCCACCCGTTCGTGCCTTCGTCGTCGAACGTGATGGGAGTCGGCGTCTCGTCTGTGACGTGGATGGTCTGCTCGGACGACACGGGCGGATTGCGAAGTTTGTCGTTGACAGCGTCCCAGCCACCCTCCTGGTAGATACTGTTCATGTAGACGGGACCGTCAGAGTACGGTTGGAAGATAGTGAGGAGGATACCGAGGTTCGGTCCGCCACCACCGCCAGACCCGCCGGACCCACCCGCGGCAGGCGTGGCCACACAGTCCCACGCACCGGACTCACACTCGTCAGTATACATGAGTTCGACGAGTTTCGCGTCACCTTCGACGACGCCGTCGATGGCGAGGTCACCGTCCTGCGTCTGTCCGCGGTAGCGCTGGTCGGTCAGGTCGAAGTGCTGGTCTTGGAGTGCGTGGACGAGTTCGTGAATCAGCGTCGCGTTGTCGATAGTCGGCGCGCCGGTGGAGTCGGTGACGATTTTGATTTCGTCGTCGCCCGGCGAGTAGAACCCGAGGACGGCGCTTCCGGTCGTCTCCGAGATGGCGTCCGCACTGCCTTGCGACTCACCGGTGATGAACAGCGCTTCCCACACCTGGTCGTTCCAGCGGTTGAACTCGGAGTCCGGCGACCCAGAGCGGTTGGCGTTACCGGCGCGATAGTCGTCCCGAGAGATGACGTTCACGGGGACCGACTCTTGGAATTCGAGTTCCCGGATGTGTTCGACGCGCGCCATTCCACGGGCTACGTACGCCTCGAGTTCGGAGTCGTTGAGGCCGTCAGACTGGTCGACTGCAATCGGTTCGTCGTACCAGTAGCCGTTCTCCCACCCGAGGACGTCCTGTTCGGGGTCGGAGAAGCCTTCTCTGTCGGGGTCCGGCGTCACGGGCGGAGACGTGTCGCCACTCGTTGCACCGGGTGTCGCGGAGGGGGCGGCACACCCAGCGAGAACCAAGAGAGCGGCGACGAAGATGGCACGGTAGCCAGTCGTTCGCATACCCTACTCTTGGCCTCCTGAGGGAAGTACCTTGTCTGATACGTTCGGCGAAACCGACGGATTACGGCGGGTCGACGGCGAGGCCGACGTGACAGGAGACGACCGCTCGCTGGTGTACTGTTTTGGTCGTCCCGACACAACGGCCACGTATGGCACTCGACCCGACACGGACTGCAGTCGTCGTCGTCGACATGCAAAACGGCTTCTGCCACCCAGACGGGAGCCTCTTTTCGTCCGCGAGCGACGCGGCCGTCGAGGCCGTCACCGACCTCGTTTCGACGGCCCGCGAAGCGGGCGCCCGCATCGTCTACACGCGAGACGTCCATCCACCCGACCAGTTCGACGATTCACACTACTACGACGAGTTCGACCGCTGGGGCGAACACGTCGTCGAGGGCACGTGGGACGCCGAGTTACTCGACGCCCTCGACGTGCGAGACGACGACCTGGTCGTCGAGAAACACACCTACGACGCGTTCTACCAGACGCAACTGGAGGGATGGCTCGACTCCCACGGAATCGACGACCTACTCATCTGTGGGACGCTCGCGAACGTCTGTGTCCTCCACACTGCCGGAAGCGCTGGCCTCCGCGACTATCGACCAATCCTCGTCACGGACGCCCTCGGCTACATCGAACAGTCGCACAAGGAGTACGCCGTCGAGCACGCAGACTGGTTGTTCGGTGAGACGACGACGCTCGGCGAAATCGAGTTCGAGTGAGGCGAGAGGGAGAGCAGTTCAGTCGCGGAAGAGTCGGTACGCGCCCTGTCCAGTGGCCACGGCGTCGTCCCAGTCGGTCGACGGCGACTGTCGCCGCGCCACGTCGGCGTCTTCTTTCGGGTCGGTACTGACGACGGTGATGGTGCTGACACCGACGCTCCCGCCCGCGCGAACGACTTCTGCGACGGCGGTGAGGTCACCCGACGCGCGACGGAGGTAGTTCACGTTGAGGTTGATGGTGGCGACGCCACCTGAGAGCGGATTGTCGAGCATCGTCCGGAGTGCGATGCCGCCTGCCGTGTCGATGAGCGTCGCCGCGATACCGCCGTGGATGGTCGGCGGCGAGACAGTGTTCGTGAGTTTCTCGTCGTACGGGATGGTCATCACGATGCGGCCACGCTCGATGGCGTCGACCCGCGTATTGAGCCACGAGAGATAGCCGTGTTCGTCCTCGATGTGCCGCTGGACGATGGCCGCGGCGTCGGCAGGAAACTCGTCGGTCATGTCACGAACGACTATTCGAGAACGCATGTAACCGACGGTCCGCGTCTCGGTGGCCCGAGATGCTGCCGAAGATAGACGCCGTGAGATATTTATCGGCCCCGAAAATCGTACCTGTATGAACGATTCCCGCGTCCTTCTCGTCGGCGAGGATGCCGCTCTCCTCAGAGATGGCATCGAACGACGCGGGTTCGCCGTCGAGACGGTGAGCGAACGAGACACCGCCTTCGACGCACTCGACGAGACAGTCGGCGGTGTCGTCGTCGACGGTATCTGCACGAGAGGCCAGCGTGCCGATAACGACGGTGCACACGACGCTGCGACCACCTCTGACGCCGACGCTGCTGCCGACTGTGACGCCGAATTCATCTCGAAGGTCCGCGACTACGTCGGACCGGTTCCAGTCTACGTCCTCGTCGACGACTCCGAACGTGCCACTGCAACCGCCGTCCGCGGCGGTGGAATCGGCATCGAACGCTCGGCCGTCGCCGACGACACGGCCGCACTCGCCGCCCGTCTCGAACGGGCCATGGAGTTCTCGCAGTGGGCGGCCACGTCCCGAGAGGGCGACTCCCTGTATCGACTCATCGTCGAGCAGAGCAACGACGCCATCTTCATCGGACAAGACGCCGACTTCCAGTTTTGGAACCGACGACTCACCGAACTGACTGGGCTGAACGACGACGAACTCGCAGCGAGTGCCGTCTTGGACGTCATCCACCCCGACGACCGGCAGAAGGTCGCAGACATCTCTGACCGTCGCCGCCGCGGAGAGGACGTTCCGACGAACTACAACGTTCGCGTCGTCGACACCGACGGCGACGTCCACGAGTGTTCGGTGACCGTCCAAGATATCCACTACCACGGAGAGTACGGTGTCCTCGTCACGATGCGAGACGTGACGGAACAACGGGCGACCGAAGCCCGGTTCCAGAGCCTCATCGAACTGGCACGAGACGTCGTGACGCTCGTGGGGACCGACGGTCGGGTCAAGTACCAGAGTCCGTCGGTCGAATCCGTCCTCGGGTTCGACCAAGACGAACTGGTCGGCAAACACATCGAGGAACTGGTCCACCCCGACGACAGAGCAGTCGTCCTCTCGGCGTACGAGGAGTCACTACAGACTGAGACAGGTACCAAAGAGCCGATTCGCTACCGACACCGCGGCGCAGACGGGTCGTGGCGCTGGATGGAGTCGATGGCGACGAACCAGGCAGATACGGTCGTCGACGGTTTCGTGGTCACGTCGCGCGACGTGACCGAACAGCGAACCTACGAACGTCGCTTGCAGCGGTACGAGACGATCGTCGAGAGCATCCACCAAGGCGCCTACGTCGCGGATGCAGACCGGACTATCCGGTACATCAACGAGGCCGCAGCAGACCGGGTCGGCGTGTCTCCAGAGACGCTGGTCGGCGAACACATCTCGGTCACGAAGGACTACGGCCTGCTCGACGACGACCAGTACGCGCAGATAGATGCTGCACTCGACGACATCCTCTCCGGCGAGAGCACCGGTGAACGACTCGAACTGTCGCTGTCGTCATCCACCGTCGAACGCGTCGTCGAATTCACCGTCACGCCAATCACCGACGACGCAGGTGGGGTCACGGGTGCTGTCGGCCTCTCGTCCGACATCACCGAGCGCAAACGATACGAAGAACGCCTCAACGCGCTCCACGTGTCGACACGGCGGTTGAGCGCGGCGACGAGCAAAACGGCCGTCGCGGAGGTCGTCTGCGATGCCGCCGTCGAGGTACTCGACTACGAACTCAGCGGCGTCCTCCTGTACGACGACTCGCGCGACGCACTCGTTCCGACGGCGTTCACCGAGCGAGCGATGCACGAATTCGGGGAGGTACCGCCGCTTCCGCGAGGAACGGGCCTCTCGTGGGAGGTGTTCGAATCGCAGGAGCTCTGTCTCTACGACGACGTCGAGTCGAATCCACAACGCTACAACCCGGACACCGACATCGCAGAGGAGTTGGTCGTCCCCATCCCCGACTACGGGGTGTTCTTCGTCGGGTCGCTCGAATCGGGCGAACTCGCAGACCAGCGCGTCACGCTGGCGAGAGTGCTGGCGTCGAACACACGCGCCGCACTCGACAGGGTCGAACGCGAGCAACTCCTCCGTCGCCGCGAACAGGAACTCGCCCGGCAGAACGAGCAACTGGAGTCGTTCGCCTCCGTCGTCTCACACGACTTACAGAACCCGCTCAACGTCGCAACGGGGTATCTCGAACTCGCACGCGAGCAACACGACTCCGACGAACTGCAACGGGTCGCCGACGCACACGACCGGATAGCGTCGATAATTCAGGACGTGTTGACGCTCGCTCGAAACGGGCAGACTATCGACGAAGTCGAACTGCTGTCGCTCGACGCGGTCGCGACAGAAGCGTGGGACATCGCCGCGGCCAACACACCGGATGCCACGCTCGATGTCGAGGGGAGCGAAGACGTACGCGCCCATCGAGGCCGCCTGCGACAACTCCTCGAAAACCTCGTCTCGAACGCGATTCGACACGGTGGCGACGACGTGACGGTCCGAATCGGCCCCCTCGAGGACCGGGTGGGGTTCTACGTCGCAGACGACGGACCAGGGGTTCCCGAGTCGGCGCGCCCGCGAATCTTCGAAGCGGGGTTCACGACGAGCACAGACGGGACTGGAATCGGCCTCAGCATCGTCCAGAGCGTCATCAACGCCCACGGGTGGAGCATCTGGTTCGACGAGAGTCGTGACGGTGGCGCACGGTTCGAAATCACGACCGAAGACGAGTCGTAACCCCTGCGAACGTCGCCGTCAGCGTAAACACCTAATTCGGGGGCTTTCGAAGTCCGACGCATGGACCGACCAGACGAAGCGACGAGACAGGCGGTCGAATCCTGTCGTGCCGCCCTGCCACAGAGAGTCGATGGAGGGCGTGTCGTCTTCGGATTCGACGGCTACATCGACCGTGTGCGGGAGTTCGTCTCCGAGCGACAGTCCGCCGAGGAGTACGAGCGTGTCCCGACGTTAGAGGCGTTCGCTGAGCGTGTGAACGCGTCTGTCGAAGCCGAGAGTTCGCTCTCCTTCGAGTGGATACAAGACGGCGTCCGGACGGGTGGTCACGTGAGTCACCTCGCGCGGGCCTTCGGCGAGATGGGGTTCGACCCCGCAATCGTCGGGTGTCTCGGCGACCCACCGGAAGACCCGTTCGCCGAGGAGTTCGGTGACTACCCGCTCGAAACGCTCGGGGCACCGGGGTACACCGACGCCGTCGAGTTCGGCGACGGGAAACTGATGCTCACCGAGATTGGCGCACTGATGACGCTCGACTGGGCAGACATCGAATCTCGTGTCGGACTGGACCGCCTCGCCGAACTCGTCGATGGGGCCGAACTGCTCGGCATGGGCTACTGGTCGGAGATGCCCGAACTCCCCGACGTTGCACGCGGCATCCGCGAAGACCTCTGGCCGACGCTCTCGAACCCACCGGAGACGCTCTTGTTAGACCCCGGTGACCTCCGGAAGCGCGAACCCGACGTCGTCGCAGAAGGGGTGTCGCAGGTGTCCGCACTGGACGACGTCGTGGACGTCCTCGTCTCGGCAAACCGATACGAGACGCGCTATCTCGCGCAACTCGGCGGTGCCGCCGAGGGTGACTTCGAGAACGAGTCGCGCGCCGCGTTCGACCACCTCGGCGTCACGCGGTTCGTGGGCCACGGAATCGACGCGGCACACCTCGTGGACGACGACGGTATCGTCAGCGTCGGCGTCCCGAAGACGGACGACCCCGTCCTCACGACGAGTTCCGGTGACCACTTCAACGCTGGTCTCGCACTCGGACACGTCCTCGGCCTCGGACGGACGGACTCACTCGTCGTCGGAAACGCCGTCGCCGGACACTTCGTCCGCAACGGAACTCCGCCGACGTACGGAGCGGTTCACGCATTCGTGGATAGCTACCTCGACTACTTCGAGGCGTAACCGCGGCCACGTCCGGGCCATCTACTCGTGGCCTGTCGTTGTGACGAAGGACGAGAGTCGTCGCGTCTCTAGTTAAAAAGGACTTGTCTGAACAAGAGGTACGTATATTCGACCAATGCGAGAACGAGACAGTGTCAGAGGCACCATCACAGTGGCGTACTGACATCCCCCCACGTGTTTCACTGCTTCCGAGCGCCACGGGAGCGAGTGAACTTTTTTACTGTGAGTATTCGCGGTCTGTGTCGTCAACCGACGACGCGACGAGGCGATTGAGTGCCCGACGGATTCGCTGGGAGAGTGCCTGTTCAGAGATGCCGATATCGTCGGCGATGTCGGCGAGAGAGGCTTCTTTCGGCGTCTCGAAGTACCCCTGTGAGAACGCGAGTTCGAGTGCCGTCAGTTGTTTCTCCGAGAGGTCGGAAGTGGCAGGGTGACGCTCGTCCACACTGGACGGTTCGACCCGACGGACGTCGATTTCGAGACGCCGGTCGAGGCACGTGTCGTGGAACTGTGCGGCGTGGTCGTTGGTCGGGAAGAAGACCGAAAGGGTCCACCCATCTTTCGTTCCGACCATCTCCCGAACGATGCCGTCGTGTGCCTGAATCGTCGAGATGATACCACCGTCTTGCAGTGACCACTGACAGCGATACAACCGCCGCTCGGGTCCACTCGACACGAGTTCGAAGTGCTCGACGTTGGCGTGTGAGTCCAGAACGTCTTCGATACTGTCGACGTTCGGACCGGTTGTGGTGAAGTAGGGAACGGGGTCACTCGAGATAGGGACACCCGGGACGAACGTGATTTCGAGGTCCGAGTCTTCGAGCGCGGTTCCCAGGTACGAATCACCGAGGGGGTAGCCGAGTTCGACTTCGTACCCGGCGGACGTCTCGTCGTCAGGCATCAGTCAGGTGGAGTGGGGTTTCGAAAGACACCCACAACTCGACGATGGGTCGCGTACTGTTTCTCACGAGCGAAGATAGGTAAGTGAGATACAGACATATTATTTCCGGACAGTAGACCTTTCATAGTAAATGAATTTAAATACCATCCAGATACCAGAACAGCTGTCAGGTCGATGATTCGCAGAAATCTCCACACTCGTGGACCGGCGACCCCTCGGTCACCCGAGTCGAATCGGGTCGTCACTCGGTCGAATCGTCACCTCGACGTCGTCGCCGACGGCGAAGTCGTGGCCGGGGAAGACGACTTTCGTCCCGAAGTCGCCACGGGAGGCGAACAACGACAATCCAGTCGCTCGCTTTCCATTGGCGAAGACGTCGAAGTCGGCCCACGGAACGTCGCGTCCGGCCGTCCGGCCGAGGTCCGCGCCGAGCAACGAGAGCGAGTGCCCGTCTGCGACGGGTGAGAGTGTCCCACCGAACCCATAGTGGGCGAGTCCGCCGTCTAAGACGACGCCCTCGTCGCTTCCAAGCCCGACGAACGCGTCCGGGTCGGCCTGTCCCTCCCGCGTCGGTCGGTCGAGGACGACGAACGTCTCCCCGACGTCGACGACGGTCCCACGTCCGTCCCAATCGAGCGGTGAGACGGAGACATCGACGTCGAGGGGGAGCGACCCCCGAGCACGGTGGTGGTTCGCCGTCGCCGGGCGAAAGCCGAGGTGGACGTGATTCGTGACCCACGGCGCGAAAAAGCCAGACCTGACGAGTCGGCCGATTGGGTCGCCGACTGCGACGGTGTCACCTGCGGCGACGTCGGGTTCGACGTGGAGAATGCGGGCGACGAGTCCATCACGCGGGTCGTCGCTACCGTCGCCGGTCCACGCCAACCCAGTGGCGTTGGCGTCAACGTCGAGCAAGACGAGGTACTCGTCGTCGTGGGCGTACGGTTTATCGGGTGCGCGGACGGTACGCGTCTCGCGGACGACGCCCGCGACGGGCGACCGAGCGACTGCGTCGTCGGCGTCGACGTAGAGGTCGATGGCGCACCCGCTATCGTGCGCGGGATACGGCGAGTTGTAGAGTGAGAATCGCTCGAAAGGGGCGAGGACCGACCGCGGCAGTCGCAGCATGGTCGTCGGGACGGGACGGATGTTCTTAGGTACGTCGGGGTGTTTCGGACAGGTATGCGCGTCATCCGTGGTCGTGGGCCCGACAGGGTGTCCGACCGGGAGATTACGGCGGCTATGCTCCGCGAGACTGGCGAGACGGGCGAACCCGCCTTCCGCGCGTGGACGCCGCACCGACAGATTGCGTTCGGCCGGCGCGACACGCGAGCGAGTCGATACGACGAGGCCGTCGCCGCCGCCGAGTCCAGTGGGTTCCCCGCACTCGAACGCTCCGTCGGCGGCCGAGCAGTCGCCTACACCGGAACGACCGTCGCGTTCGCCTCGGCGGTTCCGCTGGACGATTCCCGTGCCGGCCTCGACGAACGATACGAGGCAGCGACGACGGCAGTCGTCCGCGCACTTCGGACACTCGGCGTGCCTGCGCGACGCGGCGAACCACCGAAGTCGTACTGTCCGGGCGACCACTCGGTGCAGGCCGGCGGGAAACTCTGCGGCCTCGCCCAGCGAGTGCGGAAGTCGTCTGCACTCGTCTCGGGCGTCGTCGTCGTCACCGACAGAGACGAAATCGCCGAGGTGCTCGTCCCTATCTACGACGCAATCGACGTTCCGTTCGACCCGGAATCAGTCGGCAGCGTCGACACTGCGGGTGGACCGGCCGACCCAGAGGCAGTCTGCCGAGCACTCGAAGACGTGTTCGTCGACGACGCGACGCCACGACTCGAAGACGCGAGCGACCTGGCGTAACCGAGGGCGAGAAGCGTCACCCGAACCGTCGGACTTAGGGCGCGTCGCGTGGCACCCCCTCCTATGCGAATTGCGAACGCGACGGTGGCCGACGGGCGCGTGGTGGATGTCCGCGTCGAAGACGGACGCATCACCGCGGTCGGTGACCTCGACCCAGTCGCCGACGAAGCGACCATCGACGCCGACGAGAACCTCCTCCTGCCGGGCGCAATCGACGTCCACGTCCACTTCCGCGAACCGGGATTCGAACACAAAGAGACGTGGGAGACCGGGTCACAGAGCGCCGCCGCAGGCGGGGTGACGACTGTCGCCGACCAACCGAACACGGACCCGACCACGACGAGCGGAGAGGGGTTCGACGCGAAGGCCGAGCGTGCCGCGAAGTCGTGTATCGACTACGGCATCAACGGCGGTGTCACACCCGACTGGGACCCCGAGAGCCTCTTCGACCGACCCCTGTTCGCCCTCGGTGAAGTGTTCCTCGCCGATTCGACCGGCGACATGGGCATCGACGCCGACCTGTTCGAGTCGGCCGCCAAGCGCGCGGGCGAAGCAGGCGTGCCCGTGACCGTCCACGCCGAAGACGCCGACCTGTTCGACGACGCGGCCATCGAGGGTGACCTCGGTGGCATCGGCCGCGACGCCGACGCCGACGCGTGGAGTGCCTACCGCCGCGCCGAGGCAGAAGCGGCGGCCGTCGAACGCGCCGTCGGTGTCGGCGGCGAGACGGGTGCGCAGATTCACATCGCCCACACCAGCACGCCCGAGGGCGTCGACGCCGCCCGCGACGGCGGGGCGACCTGTGAAGTGACGCCGCACCACCTGTTCCTCTCGCGAGACGACCTGTCGGACCTCGGCACCTACGGCCGGATGAACCCGCCACTCCGGTCAGAAGAACGCCGGGAAGCCATGTTCGAGCGTCTCGCAGACGGCCGAATCGACGTGGTCGCGACCGACCACGCGCCGCACACGACCGACGAGAAAGACCAGTCACTCCTCGACGCGCCGAGTGGCGTCCCCGGCGTCGAGACGATGGTCCCACTCCTCCTCGGTGCCGCCGTCGATGGCGACCTGTCGCTCGAACGTGTCCGCGACGTGGTCGCGACGAACCCCGCGGACATCTTCGACCTGCCGCAGAAGGGTCGTATCGAAGCGGGCGCAGACGCCGACCTCGCACTCTACGACCTCGACGCCGCACGCGAGATTCGCGGCGACGACCTGCACTCGAAGTGTGGCTGGACCCCGTTCGAGGGCTTCACCGGCGTCTTCCCCGAGTGGACGATGCTCCGCGGCGAGATGGTCTGGGACGGCGAGGAGTTCGGCGACGTGACGGGCGAGAACGTCAGGGAATAATCCGCTCCCGCAGTTCCTGTCTCGGTCCCACCCCAGTACGCCCTCCACCCACACACCGCCGGAGTCCGACAAGCGAATCCTTTTCCCGTCGGACCCACCGAGACAACGACACACATGACCGACGAGCAGACGCCGCCGCGAACGCGCGGGCCGAACGCGGGAGACCCGCACGCACTCGAAGGAGTGTTGTCGTTCTGGGAGACGGTGGTCGAAGACGCCGAAGCGACCGCCGAGGAGTACGAGTCGGAAGGCTGGGAGACACTCGTTCTCCACCCCGGTGACGTGACCGTGCTCCCTCCCGCGAACCTGCCGGACGCGACGGACCGCGTCGGGTTCGACGTCCTCGTGCCGGGGAGTGAGTTCGAGACACTCTCCGAGTGGGTCGAAGACGCCGCGTTCGACAGGTACGACGTGTACCGCGCCCGCGAGGGCGGGACGGTGTTCGCCGTCTCCGTGGTTCAGGCCGCAGAAACGGGGACGGCCGTGGTCGTCCCACTCTACTACGGCGTAGACAAGGTCGACGTGATGGCGAAGAAAGCGCGCGAACAGGGAGAATTACGCCTCTACGTCCGACCCGTCGAAGCAGACCGGCGCGTCGAACTCGTCCAGTCCGACCCGGACCCGCTGTTTCCTTAGTCGTCGTTCGAGAGTTCTTCGCTTCGGAGTTCGGTACTCGCCTCGCGAACCTCGCGCATGACGCTGGAGATGCGCTCTTCGGCCTCCAGTTCTTCTTCGACAGAGAGGTCGACGCCTTCGACTTCGAGGAGGAACTTCGCAATCTCGGTGACCTCGTACATCATCTCGTCGAGTTCTTCGGCCGTGAAGAATCCGGACATCGCGCCGTAGAGGAACGTCGCGCCCGACTTGCGCACCTTGTCGCGGAACGCAGACCGCGCCTGATTGACTGCTTGCGGCGAGTACGTGTCGGTCATGAAGGGGACGAGTTCGGGGAGGTTCTCACCGATTTTCGTCATCTCGACGCCCGTCTCGGTGCGGAAGTCGGCACAGAGGCGTGCGATGGCCCACTCGCGCGCCGTCACGTACGTTCGCTCGCGGAGGAAGTCGTTGACGCGGTCGTACTGCGCGCCGTCAACCTTCTTGAAACGGGCGTACTTCTGTACGTCCTCCGGGACGTCGGCCTCCGGTTCGGTATCCGACTCGGCGTCGGTGTCGGTAGCCGATTCGGTGTCGGCGTCCGCCGCATCGTTCTCGTCCTCGTCACTCGCATCGGCGTCCGGTCTATCACTCACATCGGCGTCCGACGCTGCACCTGTATCGGCGCCCGACTCCGTCTCCGCCGCGTCTTCCATCTCCACACCAGCCTCCGATTCTGCATCCGCCCCTGCTGTGTCGGCCGACGAAGACGCCGACGGGTCGTCGTCTTCGACCGGTTCGGTCGGGTCCGACCCCATCTCGGCGTCGGCCGACCCCTGGTCAGCCTCACCAAACTCGTCTGTCATACCGCGGGGTACCGCGGCACGGCCGAAAAGGGTTCCGCGACGACGAGGGGGACCATCTCGTCCCCCGAGTCCGGGCAAGGGTTTTCTATCATCCCCGCGAGAATGGGAATCATGAAGGTACTGCTCGGAATCGGTGGCAGCGACGATTCCATCCGAGCGTTGGAGAAGACGGTCGAACGAACGGCGAACGCCGACGACGACCTGACCATCGCTATCGTCGAGAACCCGTCCGTAGAGCGCTCACGCGACGACATCGAATCGAAGGTCTCGGAGGTGCTCTCTGGCCTCGGTATCGACGCGACGGTCCGCCACCTCGAAGGCGACCCCGGAAGTTCGCTCGTCGACTTTGCCGAAGACGAGGGATTCGACCAACTCGTCTTGGGCGGCGGTGAAACGAGTCCGATGGGGAAGATACAGATCGGGAGCATCGCGGAGTTCGTCCTCCTCAACTCCCACGTGACGGTCACGCTAGTCCGATGACTCGAACGTACTCCGACGTCGTCGCAGACCCGTACGAGGCCCCGCCCCTGTCGTTCACCGACAAGGACGACAGAACCATCGAGGTACGCGCCTACGAGGGCACGGACGAGGAACTGGAGTCACTCGTCGACATGTACGAGTCGTTCGACCCCTCAGACCGGGCACAGGGCATCCCTCCGGGACGCGAAGACCGCATCCGCGACTGGTTAGACAACATCCTCGACGACGATTGCCTGAACGTCGTCGCGTGGGACGGTGACGACGTGGCGGGCCACGCGACGCTCGTCCCCGACGGCGACGCGTACGAACTCGCCATCTTCGTCCACCAGACCTACCAGCGTGCGGGTATCGGCACGCGACTCATCAAGGCACTCCTCGGACACGGACGCGTCTCTGGCGTCGAGAAGGTGTGGCTCACCGTCGAGCGTTGGAACCGTGCCGCGGTCAACCTCTACCAGAACGTCGGCTTCGAGACCAGCGACGCCGAGAGTTTCGAGTTAGAGATGACCATCCGTCTCTCAGAGCCTGACGAATAACTGGCCGTTCGACGGCGAAACGCCGGTCGGTCGTCAGGCCGACAGAACGGGCTGACTCGCGTACAAGAGGACGTACTCGGCGGCCTTCGCGAGGACCTCACCCGGGTCGCCAGAGACGGGTTCGCGCGGCACGACCACGAAGTCGGCTTCGAGTTCTTCTGCGGTGTCGAGGACGACGCTACCGGGATGACGGAGTTTGCTCGTCGGCGAGAACCCGTACGCGACAGACGTGGTGATAGGGACGCCGGCATCGTGGGCAATCGCCGAAATCGTGTCGGTGACAGCTTTACTGTCTTCGGCGACTGCGTCTTGGTCGACGACGCCCTGCTCGATAGCGCGGACGACGTCCTCGCCGAGGACGTGGACAGCGTGGACTGCGGCGTCGTACTCGGCCGCGACGGCGACGGCGTACCGGGCCGCACGCGTCGCCTCCTCGCTTTGGTCGACCGGCACGAGGACGAGGTCGATAGAGAGCGGGCGCGATGACATGTCCCCACCTCCGTCGGGGGACGACAAAAAACTCACCCACCGTCCCTACATCTCGCCGACCCGGACGGGTTTTATCACCTCGCACGGAGAACCCGTGGACATGTTCGACACCATCGTCATCGCCACGGACGGGTCGGCGAGTGTCCGCCGCGGCGTCCGGGTCGCCGCCGACCTCGCCGAGCGATTCGACGCCGACGTGCACGCACTGTACGTCGTCGACGCCGGCGACGTGGAGACTGCCCCGGAGCGACTCCGCGACGAGATGCGCGACGCACTCCAAGAACGCGGTGAGGAAGCGCTGGCAGATGTGCAAGCGGAGACCGACCGAGAGGTGACGTTCGCGGTGCGTGAGGGCCGGCCAGCGGCCGAGATTTCGAACTACGCCCGCGAAGTCGACGCAGATTTAGTCGCGATGGGTACCCGCGGCCGTCACGGCGAGAACCGCTTCCTCATCGGGAGCGTCGCCGAACGTGTCGTCCGAACCTGCCCCGTCCCGGTGCTGACAGTTCGGCAACTCGAAGAGGGGTCGGTCGACACACTCCTCGGCGAAGAACCGGCCTGAGTGGGCGACGGCGACACGGAGACGGCCCGTCTCCGACCAGAGCGACCGCACTCCGAGACAATCGGCAGGAGTTTTCCCCGTCGCGTTCGACCCGCTGGTATGGAAGACGAGCTCATCGACAGTTCTCGACTCTCGCTCCCCCGAAAGTCTGTCCTCCCGGGAGCGGGCTTTTTCTACCCCGACTCGCTCGACGAATCGCGCGCCGAAGAGCGTGCCAGAGAGAAACTCGAAGGCGCCTCGGTCGCCGTCGTCACCGACACTGACGCCGACGGCCTCGGGTGTGTCGCGCTCATCCGCGAGATGTACGACGCCGCCCTCGACGTCGAAGACTTCGAAGACCGCATCGAAGAGCGACTGCGCGACGACGACGAGGAAGAAGCAGTCGAAGACGACGCCGAAGCCGAAGACGCCGTCGTCGACGTTGCTGAAGAGGAAGAAGAGCGACCCAAATCGCCCGTCGCGCTCGTCGGGTCGAGTCCGTACTCGCTCGAAGACGACCTGCTGCGCGTCGCCGAGTACGCGCCAGAAGGCATCGACGTGTTCGTCTGTGACCTCTGTCCGGACAAGTACGAGTACGTCGAAGACGAACTCGAAGCACTCGCCGAGGTTGCCGGTGCGATTCACTGGTACGACCACCACCAGTGGAAACCCGAGGTCGAATCGAAGGTTCGCGAGGCAGGCGTGGACCTCGTCGTCGGCGAGTCCGACGAAGAATGTTCGACCGACGTGGCACTCCGCGAACTCGACTACGACTTCGACGACCGATTCGTCGAACTCGCCGCGGTCACTCGCGACCACGACCTCTGGCTGAACGAAGACGAGCGGAGTCAGGACCTCGCCGACTACGCCTACTGGACCTCGAAGGAGGAGTACGTCGCCGTCGTCGGTGCCTACGGTGCTGACCTCCCGCCTGTCGTCGAAGACTACATCGCACACCGTCGCATCGAGAAAGAGAACCTCATCGAGGCCGCCGTGGACCGCGCAGACATGAAGGCGGTCGGTGACTGGACCGTCGGCATCACCTACGGTCGCTGTTCGCAGAACGAAGTGGCAGACGCCCTCCGCGAGAAGGGCGCCGACGCCGCGGTCATCGTCAAACCCGCCGGAAGCGCGAGTATCCGTGGGTCGGAGGATTTCGAACGCTGTCACGAAGTCGCCGACCTCGTCAACGGCGGTGGCCACCCGAAGGCCGCCGGGTGCAAACCCGACATCTACGACGACATGCTCGACTACGCCCACCACTGGACGACGCAGGGTGCGACCACGAAGCGCGTCATCCTCAACGCGTTCGAACGCGTCGCGGAGATGCCAGAAGAAGAAGAAGAAGAAGAAGATATCGAGACGGACCGGTAAGACCGACTCAGAACTGTCGTCGCGTTATTCGTCGTCGACGACCCAGCGGTCGGAGTACGTCGTCCCGCAGGTGCACTTCGCGTAGGCGTGGACGACGTCGCCGTCTTCGTAGATACCGCCGACCTCCTCGTTTTGCGCCTCGGCGAACGAGAAGATGAACTTCGCTTCGTGGTTCTCGTCGGGTGCCGCGTCGGGGCAGGTGCCGCCACTCAGGTCGTGGTCGATGTCGCCGTCGTTGCCCATCGCCGTCTGGGCGAATTCCATCGCGTCCATCCCCGTTCCGGCGGCGAACGCGCGGCGTCCGTCGTCGCCGGGGACGACGAGGATGTACCCGTTTTCGACCTCTTCGCCCATGTTCGGGAGTTTGCCTTCGCTGTCGAGATACTCGTGTGTCAGAAAGAGCGCCACGTCGTCGAGGCGCTCGCCCGCGAGGTACTCCGCTACCTTGCTCATACCCCGCCTAGGGGAATCAGGCCCTAAAAGCGGCGTGTATCTGCGTGGCTGGAGGCGACTGACTCGCCCGGTAAGGTGGGCCGGCCGAGCTAACTACTCGCCCGGCTGAACTGCACCGGCCGAGCTAACTACTCGTCCGACAACCCGAACTTCTCCGCGATACTCGAAAGTGAGTCGTTCGGACGCTCTGTGATTCGGTAGACGGTACGGACACCGGGGACGCGGAGACCGAACTGGTAGCCACCGTCGAGCGAGTCGAGTTCGACGGCATCGTCTGGGCCGCGGTCGTTCTCGCGACACCACTCGACGAGGCGGTTCTCACCCTCGCCGGGCGACCGTGCGAGGCGTTTGTTGTCGTACGCACCGCGAATCACGAGACCAGAGGTGTCGGCGGAGAGACGAGCGTGGTAGGCTGTTCCGTCGAGGTGGAGGCGAACGAAGTCGCCGCCGGCGGCCGGGACCTCGTCGGGGACGCGCAGACAGGGGCGACGAGTGCCGCCGCTGCGGGCGATGCTCGCGCGGAACGTCTGGACCGACGGATGGTCGGATGGTAGTTGCTCGGGCACGAAAGAGAGTAGCGAGAAAGCTTACTCGTCTGCTTCTTCTTCGTCGTCGTCTTCGCCGAGTGCGGCGGCGACGTCGCCGCCTTCGACGACCTTCGCGTTGATCTGGACGGTCTCTTCGGAGACCTGACGACCGCGGACGGTGACACGCTTGCGCTCGCCGTCACGGGACGGAGCGTAGCCGATGCCGCCTTCGCTGAGGATTTCCTTGAGGTTCGAACCGGGGACTTCGGGGTGCATCGGACGACCGGCCTTGTCGGACCCGCCCGTCAGTTCGAGCGTGAATCCGTCGAGGCCGACGGCACCGCCGTCGACCTCGTCACCGAGGTCACGGCCGAGGAATCGGTTTGCGTCCTGTCCTTCGACGTCGAACTGGTGGGTCTCGCCGGAGTCGGGGTCGGCGACGACGACCATGAATTCTGCCATGCGCGGATGAAAACGGTCGCGGATAAAAAGTACGTCGAAAGCGTGTCTCGGGACCAGTCCCGTCGAAACCCCGCGAGACGCCCGAATTCGGAACGATCACGCCTGAGAACGACTGTGTCAACAGTTAACTCCTAGCACAGCGTATGGACACGCATGACCGACGATATCACCACACGCGAGCCGACAGACCTCGTGGAAGCGGAGTCGAGAGAACTCGTCGAACCGGAACCGACCGAACTGGCCGAGCGCCGTCCCGAAGAACTGGTCGAACGACCGACCGAAGTGCTCGTCGAACGGGCGTGGTACGAGTGTGTCTCGTGTGGCTACCGCTCTGGGCACGGCGTCCACGAACAGCTGTGTCCCCGCTGTGGCGGCGTGCTGAAGCACATCGGGGTGGCCCAAGAGTAAGTCCGAGTTAGCTCTCTTGTTCTGCTTCTGCGTCTTCGATAGACTCCCAGACGACACACCAGTCTTCGGGGTCGATGTAGCCTTCGACTTTCGCGCACGCCCCGAACCCGTCACCGTTCTTGTCCGGGATGTACTCCGCGCAGTTCCCACAGTCGCTGCCTTCGTCGGCGAATCCTGCTGCGACAGCGTCGTCCGCTTCTTGGAACTGAACTTCCTCTTTCGTGAACAAGCGGTCTGGGTCTCGTTCTTCGTTCGCCTGTGACAACGCGGTCCGGTACGCCTCTGGGACCGGTCCGCGCTCGAACTCCTCTTCGGAGACGCCTTCCGGGAGTTCCTCTTCGTGGTCTTCTCCGTCGCCTTCCGCCGTCTGCTCTGCTTCCGCTTCGGCTTCTTCGATAGACTCCCAGAGGACGCACCAGTCTTCGGGGTCGACGTACCCCTCGACTTTCGCGCACGCCCCGAACCCGTCGCCGTTCTTGTCCGGGATGTACTCCGCGCAGTTCCCACAGTTCGTCCCTTCGACGGCGAGTCCCGCCTCGAACGCTGCGTCTGCCTCCTGGAATTGGACGTCTGGCTTCGCGAGCAAGCGGTCTGGGTCTCGTTCCTCGTTCGCCTGAGACAGCGCTGTCCGGTACTCTTCGGGAACCGGACCGCGCTCGAACTCCTCTTCGGAGACACCCTCTGGAAGTTCCTCTTCGTGTTCTTCTTCCGTCATCTCCTCGGTTGTCGTCGTCTCAGTCTCTTGAGACCCACCACCCCCGAGACAACCAGCAAGACTCAGAACTGTGCCACTCCCCGCCAGTTGAAGGAACCGCCGCCTCGTCCGGCTAGAATGTGCCATAAAGGAGCTAGTCTGTCAGCGCACTTTGGTAGGCGTATAGTTACCACGTATCAATAGCGAATAGTAGACTATTATTCTGACACGTCGAAGACGAGTGCGACAGACGACGACAGTCGCCGAGCCAACCTCTCCAACAGAACGTCCTAACCCTTCGTCTCCGTGTCGTATCGCCCTCCTAAGCGGAACGACAGGCCACGTTAAAAGCCGTCTTCCCAGCGGAAGACGCCATTCCGCTGGACGACTTCGCCGTCGACTTCGATGCGCGAGTCCTCGCTCATGTCGGTTATCATGTCTACGTGGACTGCAGACTGGTTGCCGTCTTCGCCCTCGGGGAGGCAGGCGTCGTAGGCGCGCCCGACGGCGAGGTGGATGGTGTCGCCCATCTTCTCGTCGAAGAGGATACTGTCGGTAAAGCGGTCGATGCCGCGATTCATGCCGATGCCGAGTTCGCCGAGACGGCGTGCGCCCTCGTCGGTATCGAGGATGCCGGCGAGTGCCTCTTCACCCTGTCCCGCGCTGAAGTCTACGACTTCACCACCTTCGAACGTGAGGTGGACGTTCTCGACGCGGTGGCCTTCGAGCGTCATCGGCACGTCGAAGAACACCTCGCCCTCGACGGCGTCTTCGACGGGTGCGGTGAACACCTCGCCGGACGGGAGGTTGTGTGAGTCGTAGACGACAGACGCACCGGAGTTGACCGCCGTCCGCCCCTCGATGGACATCGTGAGGTCGGTGTCTTCCTTGACGATTCGGACCTCCGACCCGTCGTCGAGAATCTCTTTCATGTTCGCCATCTCGTCGGCGAGGGCCTCCCAATCGCGGAGGACGGCATCGTAGACGAAGTCGGCGTACTCCTCGTAGGACATGCCGGCCTGCTGGGCCATCGCTCGTGTGGGGTGGACCGTCGAAACCCAGTCGGTCGCCATACGAGCCTCACGAACTGCTTCCGTGGCACGGCCGTAGGCTTGCCGTGTCTCGGTTGGCACGTCTGCCGTCGTGGCCGTGTTTCGCGTGCCACCGAGGAAGAGGACCGAATCGGCCGCCTCGTAGAGTGCGAGTTCGTGTTCCGGGAGTTCGAAGTCGCCGTCGTGGGCGCGCAGGTACGCGCGCTGAACCTCCTCTGATGCGTAGGTCGTGACGACGTTCGCGCCGCGTTCACCGAGTGCCTCGGCGACGGCGACAGCGAGGTCGTGAGCGCCCTCACCGACCGAAAGGACCACGTCGTCGCCGGCCTCGATTCGTGCGCTCCAATCGACGAGTACCTCGGCGTGCTCGTAGATGCGTTCGTCCATACGCGGACCTCGCGGGGGGCGGTAAAAACGTCGGCGTCTGGCGACCGTGACGCACCCATCTCCGAGAATCGTGACAGAACGCTTATCGCCCGACGTGCGACACACCATCCCGTGACCTCCATCGCACTCGCCACCTGTGAAGAACTCCCCTCGCTCGTCGACGACGACGCGTCGTTTCTCGACGCACTCCGTGACCGAGGCGTGACCGCAGAACCGACCGTCTGGTCCGACGAAACTGTCGAGTGGAACGACTACGACGCCGTCGTCGTCAGGTCGATTTGGGACTACTACAAGCGCCCCGACGAGTTCAGCGCGTGGGTCGACGAACTCGACGCCTCGTCCTGTACAGTGTTGAACTCGGTCGAGACACTCCGCTGGAACAGCCACAAGTTCTACCTGCGGGACTTGGAGCGACACGGCGTCTCGACGCTCCCGACCGAGTACGTCGAACAGGGCGGTGACGTGTCGCTCACGTCGGTCTTCGACGACAGAGGGTGGGACGAACTCGTCGTCAAACCTGCGGTGAGCGCCGGCGCGTTCGAGACGAAACGAATCGGCCGCGAGGACGCCGAAGCAGAGCAGTCGTGGGTCGAAGCACTCGTCGCACAGAAGGACGTACTCGTCCAGGAGTTCGCAGACGACATCACCGACGGCGAGTGGTCGGTCGTGTTCTTCGGCGACGAGTTCAGCCACGCCGTCGTCAAACGCCCGGAGTCGGGAGATTACCGCGTCCAAGAGAAACACGGCGGGAGCGTCCACGTCGAGACACCGAGCGAGACGCTCCGTGACCACGCGAGAGACGTCGTCGACGCAGTTGCCGACGAGATGGGTGGCGACCGTCCGCTGTACGCCCGCGTCGACGGCGTCGAACGAGACGGCGACTTCGTCCTCCTCGAAGTCGAACTCATCGAACCCGAACTGTTCTTCCGGGTCGATGCCGACGCCGGTAGTCTCCTGTCGGACGCGATACTCGACCGACTCTGAAAACGAGTTCGGCCGGGCCGACTCGTTCGTCCTGCGCGCCAAACCACAACCACTACCTCCCCCCGAAGACGACTCCGTCGCATGCAACTAGGCGTCATCGGCCTCGGCCGTATGGGGCGCATCGTCGTCGACCGAGTGCTCGATGCCGGGCACGAAGTCGTCGCCTTCGACCTCTCCGAAGAGGCAGTCGCAGCAGCGGCAGACGCGGGCGCAGAACCCGCCGAGAGCGTCGCTGACCTCGCCGACCGACTCGGAGACGACAAGCGAATCTGGCTCATGGTCCCCGCGGGCGACGCGGTGGACGCGACGCTCGACGACCTCGACCCGCACCTCGACGCAGACGACGTGGTCGTCGACGGCGGCAACTCACACTTCGAGGCGTCGGTTCGTCGTGCCGAAGCATGTTCCGCGGCGTACCTCGACTGTGGAACCTCCGGCGGTCCCGCCGGGGCCGAACTCGGCTTCTCACTCATGATTGGTGGCCCGCAGTGGGCCTACGACGAGATGACACCCGTCTTCGACGCCGTCGCGACCAACCCCGATGGCCACGACCGGATGGGCGAAGCAGGGTCCGGCCACTACGTGAAGATGGTCCACAACGGCGTCGAATACGCGCTGATGCAGGCCTACGGCGAAGGCTTTGAACTGCTCGCCGAGGGCCGCTACGACCTCGACCTCGAAGCGGTCGCGCGCACGTGGAACAACGGTGCAGTCATCCGCTCGTGGCTCCTCGAACTCTGCGAAGAGGCGTTCCGCGAGGAAGGGACCGACCTCGGCGACGTGGACGACCACATCGCTGGCGGGTCGACTGGCACGTGGACGGTCCAAGAAGCACTCGAACAGGAAGTGCCCGTTCCGCTCATCTACCAGTCGCTCGCCGAGCGCTTCGGGTCGCGCGCCGACGACCGATTCTCGCGCCGCCTCGCCAACCGACTTCGATACGGGTTCGGCCGTCACGAAGTCGCGCGAAAAGACGAGTAACCGCGTCGACAGAAAACGGGCACCAACACAGGTCGCCCCGAAATATTGTGGGAACTTACCCGTCGACGCCGTCTCCCCGGCGGATTTGACAGTTCGGCGACGGCGCCACAATCACAATTTCCTTAACCCCTCCCTCCATATCCGCCCTCATGGCAGTCATCAGTCTGGTGGGTGTCGGGGCCGGATTAGTCCTGGTACTCCTCGCCGTCGCCCTGCACTTCTCGAAGGGCACCGGTTGGGAACCAACCGCCGACATCACGCAAGAGGTCCTCGAGCGCCGTGCGGCGACCGTCCCGGAGACCGACTTCCCCGAACCAATGAACCGCTCCATCGGCGGTGGCGCGGTCGCTGGTGCAATCGCCGGTGGCGAAGAAGGTGCCGAACTCGAAGGCGAAGAAGCCGAAGAGGAAGAACCGAGCCCCGCGGACATGCCCGAAGACGAAGTCGAGTACTTCGAAGTCGAGTTCGTCAAGCAAGGTGAGACCATCGAACTGGCGAGCAACCAGACGGTCCTCGACCAGGGTGAAGACGCAGGGATGGACCTTCCGTACGCGTGCCGCCAGGGTTCGTGTGTCTCCTGTGCCGCGAAGATTACCAACGGACCCGCCGAAGAGTACGTGACCCACCACACGCAAGAGACCCTCTCCGACGACGAGATGGACAACGGGTACACCCTGACGTGTGTGGCCTACCCGAAGGCCGACTTCGCCATCGAGACTGGCGAAGCACCGTAACGACTCGAACCCACCATTCGTTTTCTCGCGCTCGCTTTCTGAGTTCTCGCCTCGCCACGCGAGTCGTCTCTCTTGGGCGCGTTTTTGACTCGGGAGAGTCTGCCGCGCTCGACCTCCTGAGAAAATTATCGACGCCTTGAAACGCACGCCGCGTGTCTCACAGGTTCAGTGTCTGTCCCCGAAGGAGGTTCACTCACCGAGGGTGACCTCAAACGTCCAATGTTCGAACTGGCGTGGCCGATTATCGTCACCGAACTC
>NZ_LOPV01000038.1 GCF_001469865.1 Haloferax profundi | reverse complement strand
GGTGGCATACAACCTCGCCGACACGGTGTGGCTTGGCCGCCTCTCGACTGACGCCGTCGCCGCTATCAGCCTCGCATTCCCGCTCATCTTCCTCCTCATCTCCGTGGGCGGGGGGTTCACCGTCGCAGGGAGTACGCTCGTCGCCCAGTACACCGGCGCGAAGAGTGAAGGCTCCGCCGGCACCGTCGCCGGTCAGACGCTCACGTTCATCACACTCATCGCCATCACCGTGGGCGTCATCGGATTCTTCGCCACCGACGCGATGCTCGCCGTCCTCCCGAGTTCACCAGCGACCGCAGGTCAGGTCATCCCCCTCGCCGGCGACTACATGCGCGTGTTCTTCCTCGGATTGCCGTTTCTCTTCGGTTTCTTCGTCTTCTCTGCGCTCATGCGCGGGTACGGGAACACCCGAGCACCGATGGTCGTGATGTTCGTCAGCGTCGTCATCAACGTCCTCATCGACCCCATCTTCATCTTCGGCTTCGAGTCGAACCCACTGTTCGGTATGCTCGGCCTCCGGGGCCTCGAAACGAGTCTCCTCGCTGCGACTGGGTTCGACGGCCTCGAAGTGGCCGGGGCAGCGTATGCGACGGTCCTCTCGCGCGGCGTCGCTACTGTCATCGGCATCTACGTCATCTTCGGCACCTCCGCCGGCCCAGACGTCCAACTCTCGGACTTCCGACCACAGTTCGAGTACATCAAGAAAATCGTCGACATCGGCGTTCCGAGTGCTATCGAGCAGTCGGCGACGGCACTCGGGTTCATCACCCTCACCGCGATGGTCGTCACGTTCGCCCCGGAAGTCGTCGCCGCGTTCGGCCTCGGTAACCGCCTCACGTCACTGGTGTTCCTCCCCGCACTCGGCCTCGGTCGTGCGACCAACACTATCGTCGGGCAAAACCTCGGTGCACAGAAACCTGACCGCGCCGAGAGCGCCGTCTGGTTGGCGGCGAAAGTCGGCGCGAGCGTCATGGTCGTCATCGGCGTCGTCGCCTACCTCTTCGCCGAACCAATCGTCGGGTTCTTCATCTCGACCGGCACCGAGTCGGCCGCCCAGACCATCGACCTCGGCGTCGAGTACGTCCGCATCCGTGCCTTCGAGTTCGGCTTTATCGGCGTCCTGCAAGTCGTCCTCGGCGCGTACCGTGGTGCCGGAAACACCAAGACTGCCCTCAGTTTCTCACTGCTCGCGCTCTGGCTTGGCCGGGTTCCCACCGTCTACCTGCTGTCGTTCCAGTTCGGGTTCGCCGAGACG
>NZ_LOPV01000037.1 GCF_001469865.1 Haloferax profundi | reverse complement strand
TCTGGCTCGGTATGGCGGTCGGACAGATACTCGGGGCCATCGCTGCGACGGCGTGGTTCACCCGCGGCACGTGGAAAGAGAGCGTCATCGACGCCGACGCGACTGGTGCGTAATCGACCGCCGTCGTGGGTTCCACAATGGTTTTACGTCGGTGTCGTGTACCTCTGTTCGCTGAGGGCCCGTAGCTCAGTGGACAGAGTGCTTGGTTCCGGACCAAGATGTCGCGGGTTCAAATCCCGTCGGGTCCGTTCTGTTACGTCTCGGCGCACATTGACCAGACAGCGGTCGATTTGACGGCCTGAGAGCCGTTCTGAGCCGATTGGTTTCAACACGTAGCGTAGCGGTCGTCTACGCAGTCAGGCGTTCAAGGAGAGTCAACGAATGGACTATGCATATAATTTTGCAGTATTGGATGTTCACCGTTGCACTTGGCGTGTCTGGCGTTGACACCACCTGACAAACCCAGTTCCAACTGAAATGGCATTGTTGAAGTACTCAATCGATGGTGATTTTCAGGAGTCGAGTTGAATACAGGGTGCGAGTCGGTTACCGGAGCTAGTCGAATTTTAATCCATATACCGGAAAGAGGGTCGTGGAGTGGGTATAAGACGACTTGCCCTAGAGACCTCAAAATACATCTCGGCAGCAGGGTTGCTGAAGTCCTATTTCTTACCAACGGCACATTTACCTAATTTGTTGCATACAAATAGAACGAAACACCGGAGGAACGCCTCATGGATAACCCGAGGATTACTGACTATGTGCGGTCTGATGCGGGCGGAAAAGGGGTTGCCATAACTGACGAACAACTCCTCGATGACTTACACCGTGTGGTACGTATCTTGGGTAAAGTCCCGTCAAGACGCGAATACATACAATTGGGGTCTTTTTCGAAGTCAGCCGTAGCTAACCACTTTGGGACTTGGTCGCAATACGTGCTTGACGCTGGATACGAGCCTCGTACAGCAAACGGAAATATCATAACTGACGAACAACTCCTTGACGACTTGCATCGCGTGGTACGTACCATAGGTAGGGTCCCGTCACGCCGTGAATACAAACAACACGGCACTTTTTCAAAGTCAACCGTAGCTAGGCGGTTTGGGAATTGGACACAATACGTCCTCGAGGCAGGATACGAGCCTAGTACAGCAAACAGGAAAGACGGTTACGATAACCTGCCTCGCACAGCAAACAGGAAAGACGGGCTGCAATATTCTACTGTGGTAGATAAAATCGCCTTGTATGCAGAGAATCACGGACACCCACCCACGATACGGCAACTGGCGGCAGAGACCGAATACAGTAGTACAAATCTGATCCATGTAGTCGAGAATTGGGACGATGCGATTAGCGATGCCGGGTTACATCCATACAATAAACCGTACGCGAGCTTCGACGTCTATCCTGCCGGAACTCTGATTGACGAGATACTTAAAGTGGCAGAGGAACTTGACCGACCACCCTACGAGTCCGAGATGGACGAACGGTCAGATGTCCCTGCCCATGTCTTCAAGAAAAAATTCGGCACGTGGGGTGAGGCATTAGAGTACGCTGGTCTCCCGCGTCGATACCAAGGCGGCAGCCTAATCAAAGGCAGGAACTCCGATGAATACGGAGAGAACTGGTCGGTGATGCGCAGGAAGACTATCGAACGAGACCGACATCGATGTCAACGGTGCGGGATGAAAGAAACCGAACACAGAAAGGAATTCGATACTGGCCTCCACGTCCACCATATTCAACCATTGAAGACGTTTGGAGTGCCTGAAGACGCGAACTTTTTGGAGAATTTAATCACTCTCTGCCAAGACTGCCACCAGATAGTTGAACCGCTGACACAGCACGCGTTCGTTGAATCGGAGTAGTCTACTGAAAGAAATCACCTCAATACGCTGGCTATCAAATCCATAGATTTCCAACACATCTACTGAAGTGAAATGAAGTATAATATATAAAGTATATATACTTGTTTGCTACAGCCGACCCACCCCAATTCACATTGCCAGAGTGGTGCCGCACTGAAAGCGCGGGTATCCTGTAGAGGTTGGTCAACCGTTTCGGGTTTCGGTTCATATGCCCTCAGATGCTGTCAGTGACGGGCTAGTCTTCGTTGAGGGCTATCACTTGGTTGTGGTATGCGACGTACTGTGGGCCTATCTCATGGCTGTTCTTGGTATCCACCTTCCGACCAGTAACGCTGTCCTCGTAGAAGTGGTCTACTTCGAGCGTCTGTGGGTCAATACTCAACATTCCGTTCTCGAAGTCCTCATGGTGGTTTGGACAGACTACAAGGACATTCTCGGGGACGTCAGGACCGTTGTGTGGCTCTCCAAGGGGCATCAAGTGGTGAACGTGAGAGAACCCATTGTCCGGTCCCTTGCGACGTCTGTCACCGCAAATCTGGCAGGTGTCGTCGTAGAGCGCCTTGAGCTTCCGGACGAGTTCTTCGTTTCGGACAACATCATCACGGGTGGTTGGTCGCCTCTCGGTGGTCTCTGAACCGTCAGGCAACTCGATGTCATCCAGTCCAACGGTATCCTCTGAATCGGTTCTGGGGACGGATACATCGGACTCTATGATCTCTGAGAGGGGAGTATCACCGTCCAAGGACTCGGCCAATTGGTGACCATCAGCAGTAAGGCGGTTTGCCCCGTCTGACCGTTCAACATATCCCAGAACCTGAAGCCATTCGCGGTGACGCGCCGCAACCTGTGGAGTACCCATGTTGATGTCCGCAAACTCCGAGACGAGTAGGTCCTTGATGTCCTCGTCAGTCAGAGGTCCATCCTGCATCCGGTGGATGATTGTGTCGAACCCCTTCACGTTGGACCGGAGGGACTCATAGAGAACTGGAGGTTCAGGCGAGGAGAGGTACCGACGTCCCCAGTTTCCAAGAGAGACAGTGTCGTCAGTGACGTCGATTAATTCGGTTGCATTAAGAAATCCAAGATGGTGGTTAATTGAGTCCCTGCTTCGGGCCTGTGTATTGGATAAGAGCCAGTCTTGGGCCTCTGACCGGCTTACTGGATTCTCGTTGAGAAACGAGAGGAAACGTTTCAGAATGTCCAGACGGTTGCTTGTACCCCCGTAGAATCGGTCTGTGGTCAATCGCCGGTCGTCAGACATCTTTCAGTTGGAATGCGAAAGGTGGCAACGTAACTTTGTCTCTATTTGAGACCTTGACCAAGATGACCCGTCTTCAGGTTCAGGATTTCGTCGCACTCCGAGAACGGACAATATTCTGTGTGTTTAGACGGAGAGTTTCGGGTTCCGGTGAGAACCCGTCGAATATGTGTGGGATATGTAACTCAGTTGGTGTGAAACAAACGTTGACCGTCGCGCCTCATTAGCAGTGAGTCAAACAGTAGGTGTGTGAGAGGTCGTCCTTACAGACAGTTCAGTGAGAGGGGGGCAACATCCTTTTCAGGCCAATTTGATCACTCTGCGGCTCTCCGTGGGAAATTGAGATTGCCCGGCCAGACGAAATCAGAGTCAGGACAAATTGATTTTCCTTTGCCCTGTTTTACAGTCCCAAGCCCGAGGTCTTCCAGTTCCTCCATTCGTTTCCGGGCAGTTGGTCGGCTCATAGAACCATAATCTGCAATTTCAGCAGTCGTCACAGCCGAACTGGTCTCCGGATGTACCAACGCTCTCACTGCACCCCTACGGTTAGCGGGCATAGTTGAGAGGGCTACTCGTATACATACATCAATGTCTTCCATCAGGACCTGCGTTCGTCCGTCAAGGAGGGCATGACCTCGGGCAAGGTTTCGGAGCATAGTACCTACTCGCCTAAGGCTTTCACGCTGAGGGCTACCCTCTCTAAGCGGCGCACGGGAATATTGGATGAGTCGACTCAAGTAACGCAATGCGTCGATGGCATCGTCTGACGGGTCAGATTCCCAATTGACCGCTTCTCTTCCCCCATGATATTTCCACAGTCCCCGAAGGTAGGTGTGAGTTGCTTCACGTGTCCGCGATACAAGTTCCCCGTATTCCGGCCCACTGAAGATGGAGTCAAATGCCTTGTCGTCATCTGTCTCATCGGTCATTGTCACGAAGAGGAGACGGTTCCCTACGTGGCTCATGACTCTGTGCCCACGGGGAGAAATTGGAGTGGTTGCCCCCATGAAGTTGAATCGATAGTCTCCGGTGTAGCCGCGGACACCTTGTGAGCCAGAATCACGAGTGAATCCATCGCCATCCATGACAGATGCAAAGGTCCCGTATCGCTCCCGAATCTGTTCTTCTGGTCCGTTAAACCATGTTGCCATGTCTGGGACAACGAGAGTCTTACCTTTGAGCCGAGGAAGTAGGTCGATCTCTGCTAATTCCTCCTCAGTTCGGGAGGAGTCCGCACTCACAAATGACGCAGGTGTGAGGTCGTCAGACCGGTAGATCTGTTCGTCAAGACCAAATAATGGCCGAAGTATCGTCGTCTTACCACATCCAGATGGACCCTCAATCATAATCCCCATTCCTGCCATGAGCCCTTGGATAAGGTGAGTCGCATGAGCCGAGAGAAGAACTTCCATGACTTCCCACGACTCTTTCCCAAGGTTGGTAGTAATAGCAGACTGTATCTGGTCCAGATCAGGCTCTGTCTTGGAGTCGTCTGACTCACCCGCCCACGGAATGGTTGAGTGGCTTTGCTTGTCGTCGATGCAGTCAGAATCGTTGTTGTGAATCAAGGTTTTGAAGGGTCAGACAGCGGGGTTCCGACCACGTTGGCACAAGTTCTAACCGCCATTGCACCAATTAAGGGGTGAGGTCCAGCAACCTCCCCTTCTGGGGTCTTTCCCACGGTCTTCAGAGTCGTTAGTTGTCCCCCTGCTCAGGGTCAAGGACAGTCGAGGCCTGTTCGAGAAACTGAGTCCATGTCAAACTGAGCTTGGTTTTCGTGACCCGAGCCCGTTTGACCGTGTCTTCGCTTGCGCGGATAGTCGAGTAGTGGTCAGGTGTTGGCACAGATACTCTATGCGTAATATGACATATATACTCTACGGCGACTAAAACGCCCAAAACGACGTCCAGAAGACCTAATACCTGCCTGAAGGTTCAGACAAACAGTAGTGAAAAGTACATAGTATCAATTTTCTTTCTGAGGGTTCAGCCAAGCGCGGCGTTCACAATCAGTAAGAATACACCAATAAACACTACTGCAAACTGAGACCAGAACAGTACCTTTGCACCTTTCGTAATGTAGCCCTCTCCTATACCCCCATCAAAGCTGTACTGGCTTTTTTCGGGGACACCATTTGACAGCCGCCAATGGTGGTACACAAGTTCAGTCAAGAGGAAGAAAACCCATGTGAAGCCGGTGATGAGCAATAATTCGAGGTCAATAAGCTGTCTTGTTAGAGATTTGTTGAAAAGCACGTCACCAGCACTCGCTAATACCCCTTGTTCTGCGGATGATTCGCTCCCTTCAAAATTTGATTTCCCTGTCGTCTTTTGCTCATCAGTACTCGCTTCATTCAGATAGACTGCCTCAAAATTCATTCCACCACAGCTATTGCAGGGTGGATTGTTACGGACGTGCCTGTCCCCACAATCTGTGCATTCCCACTCTATGTGGACTGGGGCGTCAATCTGTGTAGATTTCTCTTCTTCCTCTAACCTAGCTAATTTGTCGTGTCCACACTTCAGACAAGGAGGATTATCCGACTCGTGACGAGCGCCACACTTAGCACAGACCCACTTCGGCATAATTAGCCAATCAGACACATTCTTGTTTCAAAGAATTACCGCTCACCTAACATCAATTGACACAGAAGGGTAGCGGTGACATACAACTCTTTTCGGATACCCTCTCCGTGTTCGACCTTTACAACCCCTGACTAACGGAGACAGTGTTTGTCGGAGGTGGGCTCAAGAAGCGTAGATTACATCTTCGTATGGGCGATCTTCCTCGTCGTCATCGTGATTCTCAGCCCATTCAAATGCAGGCTTAGTGATTCGGAGGCCAAGAACGAGGATAACCCAGAATAGGAACGCAGACACCATCACGAATAGAGTTCCCTCTTTCTGGACATTAGTCGCCATTACCCCTGCAATAGTCCCGACTAAGACATTCTGAAATAGCTCCCAGTAACTCGGAAATTCCATGGACTACTGACTTGTTTAGCCACAGAAAAGTGTTAGGTGGTTGGGAGGTATACAAGCCACACCAGCAGTGGGGTTGACGGAGATTAGTTACAGGTTCTTCAGATATCCTCGTCGTTGCTCTACCTTTACTTCCTCTGACCGACGGTCGTAGTGTTTGTCGAGGATGTCGGGACTGACGTTCATCCGGTCACTAACCACTTTTTCTGGGACGTCCTCGGTCAGGAAGTGGGTGATTGACCCCCGACGAATAGCGTGAGGGGACACCGAAGAGGGACACTTACTGGCAGTCTTTTTCTGGTCATCAGTCGCTTCACAGTCGTCTCTGTCGCGTCCGTGAGGGCACTCAGCGCCATACTGACAAGGTCGGGTCCACCGGTAGACTGCATCGCGTATCGTCGTCTTGTGGGGACGTCCATGGGTCGTAGCAAGCAATGGTACCCTCTCAGAATCGTCGACGACGTCAGGACGATTGTGGGCCAGCCAGTCGTCCAATACAGCACAGGTATCCGCCGAGAGAGCAATGAGTCGCTCTCCGTTTTTCTTGTTCTTCAGCGGCGTCTCAGGCCGATGCTGGACCTTCAGATACTCACTCTCAGGGTCGTAGTCTTCGACGTCAATTGCTTGGACACTACCGGTTCTCATTCCCGTGTGCCACAACAGTTTGAGCAACACATGGTCGAATGAAGCGTAGTGGAATCGCCGGAGGAAGTCCAACATCGCCACTGAGTCCTCTGCATCAAGCATCACGTCACGGTGGTCGTCAGCGTCTCCAAGCGAAGGAGACAGGACCTTGGTGTGAAGGTCCGGTTCAACAGCGTCAATCGACTCACAGAACCGGATGAAGACACGGATAGTTGCAATCTGAGTCTTCAGAGAGACCTGCTTGAGGTCTCCGTCGTCGCGCCTCCAGAGCTTGTAACGGTGGAGAGACCGTCCTGTGAGGGTGTTCATGTTGTCTATGTCTTCTTCACTACACCAACGAAGGAAGTACTTCAGACGCGATTTGTGGGCTTTCAGCGTTGCTTCTGACACTTCGGTACTCCGTTCAGCGAGGTACATTCTAACCGCCTCGGACGGTTCAATTGGGTCAAGTCGTTCGGTCATTGTGGTTCTCCGAACGCCCGGACTGAGTTACGACCGGTGAGCGTGGTTCCGGACCAAGATGGTGCGTCCCCGCGAGCAACGCGAGCGGGGACTTATCGGGCCGTCAGGCCCGATAGTGGGTTCAAATCCCGTCGGGTCCGTCTCTCTTCTAATCGCATGGCAGCGGTGACTTGAGGTTCCAGTATGACGAACCCGCGTAGATTTCGTTCGCCGAGAAGGAACGATACCTATCGAACCGGACCGCATCAAGATACCCTACCCCGACTCTTCGAAGACGAACGGGCCTGTACGCCCGGGTTATTCACCTATCTTCCATTCACAGACCTTGTTCGCACGCTCAGTCACGGGGGATTTGGCTCGGAAAATCACTTCGTCAGCCTGTGTGTTCTTCGGAACATCGAAATAGAGGACGCCGTTCATCGTTTCCTCGGGAGCAAGTTCATACCACTCACGGAAAAACGGCTTCTCAACCGGGTCTAACAACCCAACTGGATATTCTCGAGAATTCGAGTCGACGTACCCATTCGCTTCGACTTCGAATCCACCAGTGACAGATTCAGAGATGGTCGAATCCGTCGGGTTCCACGCAGTTATCTCGAAGACAGCGAACGAGCGCCTGTCGATTGAACGGTGTTCGAAGCTTCCTCCTCCTTGGTCGACTCTAACGGTATCACAGACTATCGGTTCACTCACCCGAAGTTGGACGCCGTTCGGCAGTTCATGCGAGCTTCCAAACTGTGCTTTCGTGGGGACGACGCGTACCGTTTTCTCGATCGCTGATGGCACCGAGATTGTTATGTCTTGGACTCCTTTCGCTGGAAGTGTTTTTTCAATTGTCACCGTCTCTCCTGGCTCGATCGTCGTGTCAAGTGTGCCACCTTGTGCGTACTGCTCCGTGCTCCGTACGACAGAGAACCGTTGGTTGAACAATCCGGCACTCCCACCTGTGTTCGTCACCGATACCGAGAACTGTATTGGCTCACCGTTGACGTGTTCTTCCGGAACGTCGAGGGACGTGATTTCCATGTCTGGAAGCGAACTCGGGTCGACCTGTCCCTCCCAATACGCTTCCAAAGTCGACGACTGTGAGTCGGAGAGCGAAATACGGAAATCCATCGAGTCAGCCGGGACCTCGAAGAAAACCCAGCCCAGCGCGGTGACGTTAGGATGCGCGTCTTCGACTGTTTCGTAAAGTTCCCCACCGAGCGGGAACGACAGCGTCGGTTCCCCGCCCGGTTTCCCCTTCGGTTTGAGAGGTTGGTACTGGCTCCCACCGGTGATAAGTGCCAGAGAGTCGCGGGAAGGCAGGTCGACGACCGACTCGCCTGTATTCGCTGCCCGGACATCAGCTAAGATCAAAGCGTTACCGGGTTCTGGGCTGATTGTAGTTCCGTCGACCAACCGCGCTGCTCCGGTGAACCGAGCGGATGCAACCACAATGGTGACGCCATCGGACCGTGAGTACGACTCTCCGACCGAGCGTTGTACAGGTCCACTCGTCGCAGTCGTCGTCCCAGAGGGACGAGATGTGTCCTCCCCGGACGATGCAACAGCCGAGTCAGGCTTCGTCGTCGTACAACCAGCAGTCGATGCGAGTGCGAGCGAAGTGAGGAACGTTCGACGGTGCATAAACCGGGATGGTCCCGGTTTATGACTTAAACCTTCGCGCCGAAGCGACCTACTCGAACACGTCGAACACTTCGACCGCCTTGTACTCTTGACCCCACTCGGCCCCAGTCACTTCTTCGATGAGGCCGGCGTCTTCGAGGTTCTCGATGACGTTGTACGCCGTCCCGCGGGATACGTCGAGTTCTCGCACGATGTCGTTCGCCGTGAAGTACGGAATTTCGAGTAATTTACGGGCGAACCTGTCCGTCGACGTACCCCCAGGGTAGTCCGCCTCGTACTTCGTCTGGAGTTCTTTGAGCGCCCACGTGCGGTCGTACGACTCTTCGGCCTGCGACCGGAGCGCTTCGAGGAAGAAGTCGATCCACTCGACCCACTCGCCCTGCTCGCTCACGGCGCGCATCTTCTCGACGTACTCGACCTTGTGCCGGTTGAAGTAGGCACTCGGGTAGATGTACGGACTCTCGATGTAGCCCTGACCGACCAGATAGAGGATGATGATGAGCCGGCCAAGGCGACCGTTCCCGTCTGAAAACGGGTGAACCGTCTCGAAGAAGTAGTGGATGATAGCGGCGTCGACGAGTGGGTGGTAGTCGCTGTCCATCCCTACGTACTCGACGAGCGAATCCATGAGGGGACTGAGAGACGACGCCGAGGGTGGAATAAATGGGTCTTTCGCAGGGTTCGGACTGTTGAGCCGGACCATATGGTCACGGAACTCTCCGACGACATCGCCCTCGTTACGCACACCGTCGAGGAGCATCTCGTGGAGACGCTTAATCAATTCAAGCGTGATTTCTTCACCACGTTCGATGTGCCCGATACCGTACAGGAGCGCATCTTCGTAGTTCAGCGCTTCACGCAAGTCCTTGCTTTGCGGTTCGGCATCGGCGTTGTCTTCGTGCTTCGTGTGGAACGCAGCGACGTCTTGATAGTCGACCTCTGCACCCTCGATTCGAGCCGATTCGACCGCTTCGATTCGGATGAGTGTCGTGTATAGGACGGCAGCAAAATCGACTGTCGAACTGATGCCATCAACACGACCAATCTGGTAGGCTGCGTCGGCGACGAGATCGTGTGTCTCGGCGGGGAGTTCGATTTGGGGCTCCGGAGGAAGTGGGTCTGGTGAGTAGTACGGACGCGGATGGTAGTCGACGTACTTCCCCGGTGCCTCCTTTGGAAGCTTCTTCGTCCGCATTTCTAACCAGTACATGACGAGAGCATGTATAACTACTCATATACCAATTGAACAAGCCCAAGCGCGAAACGCAGCATGTACAGAACAACCCGTGGAATTTGGAATCGTAGTCATCGAGACCAAGGCCTGTGAAATATATATTTGAATGGTTGAACAAAATTCGATGCGTGAGTCCCTGTTGTCTAGTGGAGAGGAAGACGTTCGACAACAAGGACTTCGTCGCTTGGCAGAATTGAAGCGGAATTTGTAGACAGAATCGTGAGCGCGTCGAAATCAGTCTCAGGTAGCTCCGGAACTTGATTCTCTGTTTCGCTAATCGCCAGACAACGCACCGATTAACACAGATTCGTCACAGTCTATGACCCATTCCCGTCGGGTCCGTCATTTTCTAAAACCACATATTCAGCCCATAGAGCTCCCAGAAAGCCTCTCGACAATTCAACGAACGAACAGTCCGTGTTTTCGTTCGTCCCTTCACACCTATTCCATCGTGAGTTCGGGAAGCCGCTCCTGAAACAATCTATCCAGAACAGTCCACAGAATCTCTGTCGGAATCTGCTTCTCGAACTTCGTTTCTTCGTGGGAGATCTCTCCTTCATCTGGCAGATAATACTGGAAATGAACTGCCCCCAGTTCGGGATGGTCGTCGTCACGGTGCCACCCGCAGTTGAACCCAGTATTCGGGTCTGCGTAATGAATCCGAAATTGTGACTCATCTCTGACGAACCGCCACTCGACGTCGAGCGTCGGCGACTCTGGCCCAGTCGTCGGCACGACGCGATCGGGGTCAATCTCTGCTTGGATGAACTTCTTGACGATGCTATCCGGTTCGTAGGAAACCGACGTGACCGCAGGGTGCCTCTGCAGGACGTCTTTCAGTCCCTCGTAGACCGAACTGTCGATAGTTCCTGATAACCCCATTTGGTCACGCGGAGATGGAGTCTCGTTTGGTCGCCCAATCGTACTCGTTGAGTGCTGCCCGTACGACCGGGATGCGGTCCACGAGGTGCTCCCACTCGCTGGCAATGTCTCGCCGCGTCTCGACTTCGTCGGTGTCGTCGACGTCGGCGATACTCGCTCGAAGTTCACCGGGAGTCTCGACGCCGTACGACTGTTTCCAGTCCGTAATCTTGCTCCGCAACGAATCGAGAGCACTCGTCAACTCCTCGCGACTGTGCTCTCGCTGGAGTGCCGCAACCTCACGGTAGGTCGCCATGAGCTGGTCGACGCAGTAGAGTGTCTGGTCGCCCTGCTCGATTTTGCGGAGGACGTTGTCCTCGACGAGTTGGTCGAGGTACTTCTGCGCCGTCTTTACAGAGACTTCCGTCTCGTTTGCGACCCACGACGCGGTTCGAGGTGTTCGAAGCGTCCGGGCGGCGGCACGGATTCGCTCACCTCGGGTCATCGAAGCACGAGGGTCGTTCCGGGGGTCGTCGGGCATGCTTGACTCTACGAGGTGGTGAAACATATATCCACTAGGTTGGAAATATGTGTAGAGACAAAGAACAACGTTCGTCTGGCGAACAAAATGAGTCCAAAAATGCTGGCTACCACCCACGCTGAAAATGGCCTGTGCAGAACCTCAGTCCCCTGAAATCTAGACCCCGTTCGTCTCTCGCACGAAAGTCCGTCGGGTCCGTACAGTTCTGGAACGCTTCAGAACCAAAGAGTGAGCGCTCTACCCTTCGAAACCACAGATCTTCCTCCGAACCGATTCCGTCATGCACTGTGACACGGGCCGCCGCTGGCTATCGGTTTCGTGGATTCAAACACACGAGAGGTCGTCGGTACACTCGATAGCGAACTCTCACTCCCCTCGGTCCGGTTCCAACGGAATCCGGTCGAGACCAACCGTATCGTAGTCCTGTTCGCCGGAGAGAACTTCCTCGCCACTCGTCGCAATCACCCCAGCGTGAAGTGCATCGAACGGTGTCAGATGATACTCTTCCAAGAACGCCGCCGCCGCGAGAACTGCATCCTCGTGTTCTTTCGGCGTTATCGGAACGAGTTCGAGGAGGTTCGCTATCGCTCGTGGAGCGTCGATGTCGTATTCGGACTGCTCGCGGTCGTAGAAGAGAACGAGAACTTCCGCGTAGGCCAGAATCGACGTGTGAATGTCGTCGCGTTCTTTGAGCGCTTCGAGTGCCGAGTCGCGCAACCAGTCTTCGTTCTTCACGAGCGCAATCAAGAAGTCAGTCTCGACGTACACGAATCAGGCCTCACGATTCCCCGAACGCTCTTGGTCCTCGGCTTCGATTTCTTCGGAGATTGCGCTCCTCGCCTCCTCTTTGAGTTCGTCGGTGTCAGTTTCCTCGAAGGCATCACCGACCGCCTCTCGAAGTCCCTCCAGTGGGTCGTCGTCGACAGGGAAGAGCGCGACGTGACTCGGGAGTTCGACGATACGATAACGCTCGCCGAACCGTGACCGGACGTCCTTCGGGAGATAGATTCGCCCTCGTTCGTCCGTAGATTTCGACATGGTTCACATAGTACGGGAAGAATCAAAAACGTTCCCGCTATTCGTTCAATCCTCCCACTCGCTCAGCTATCGAGTTGGGTCGTTGCACAGCAAATCGTCAGACTGCACCCCGATTAAAACGGATTCGTTACACGCGATGACGCATTTCCGTCGGGTCCGTTCGACCTCATTCCGCCGACGGAATTCGAACACCTCAAATCGCGCCCACGTCGCGCAAGTACTCGATATCTTCGGGTGTGTACCCGTACTCACTGAGCACCGCTTCGG
>NZ_LOPV01000036.1 GCF_001469865.1 Haloferax profundi | reverse complement strand
GAGAAGCGGAGGGTGGCGACGAATCGACGTCGGCGTCCCCGAGAAGTGCATGGGACTGCCAGCCATCTCGACGGTGCCGGCCGTGGGATGCTCGACGGTCTGGTGCATCCCACGAGCGCCGACCTGCGGGTGGTCGAATACGTCTGCCATGTCGTTGACCGGGCTGACCGGGACGTCGTGGTCGCGACAGCGTGAGACGACTTCGTCGGTCGTGTGCGACGCGAGTTCCTCGGCGAGAATCGAATCGAGGGCGTCCCGATTTTCGACGCGGTCGGTGTTCGTCGCGAATCGCTCGTCGTCCACGAGGTTCGGCAGGTCGAACGCAGCACAGAACCGCGGCCAGATGTGTTCGGACGCGCAGGCGACGACGACGTAGTCGTCGCGGGTCTCGAAGGCCTGGTAGGGCGTGATAGTCGGGTGTTTACTCCCCATTCGCCCCGGTGGGGTTCCCGTCGCGAAGTAGTTCGAGGCCATGTAACTCATCCACGCGACTTGCCCATCGAGGAGGCTGACGTCGACTTTCTGTCCGGTCCCGTCGCCGAGTTCACGATGCAGTAAGGCGGCGAGAATCGCCTGCGTGGCGTACATCCCCGCCCCGATGTCCGCGATAGCGACGCCGACTCGGACGGGGGGTCCGTCCTCCTCGCCGGTGATGCTCATCAGACCACCCTCTGCCTGCATCATGATGTCGTACGCGGGGCGGTCTTTGTGCGGCCCCCACTCACCGTATCCGGAGAGCGAACAGTAGACCAACCCTGGATTCTCCGCGCGGAGGTCCTCGTAGCCGAGCCCCCACTCTTCCATCGTTCCGACTCGGAAGTTCTCGACGAGGATGTCGGCCTCGCTCACGAGGTCACGAAACACCTCACGCCCTGCGTCGGTCGAGAAGTCGAGCGTGACCGAGCGCTTGTTGCGGTTGATACTCAGGAAGTAGGCACTCTCTTCGGTGTCACCGTACGATGGTGGCCGCCACCCACGGGTCTGGTCGCCGACACCGGGGCGTTCTATCTTGATGACGTCCGCACCGAGGTCACCGAGTTGCATCGTGCAGAACGGGCCAACGAGCACACGGGACGCGTCGACGACGGTGAGTCCGTCGAGCGGTCCGGCCTCACCCTCCGGAGTACGGGCTTCACCGGTCATCGGCTTGGTCCTGAGCGAGGAGACCTATCAAGTCGTGGCCGGCGATGCGCGACTGGTCGCGCGCCATCTACACGTTGCTTCGGTGCGCCGTCGGACTCCGAGTGGACCGTCGGGGTGTGAATCACACTCTGTTCGTGACCCTTTTTCCGACTATCTACCCCTGTTTCGGCAACCACAGAGAGCGTGCGGATATCGTTCTCGCCCATACGTCGGTCTCGTAGTCCTATGACCAATCGTGCGTCGTTAGTTCTGTCGGTGGTCGAAACGGGGTACCGACGAACAGGTGCGCGCGTCGGCACAGTGGTCGATGGAGGTTCTCAGCACCACGACACGTCCAGCGCCACCGAACGACCGCTCGTCACGCGCATCGAGACTATCAGGTCTGATATAGGGGAGAGAACACATTTTACGTCACGTTTTTTGGAGACAACCATGGGACCAAGAACTGTAGACCCGGGGGGTACCGATGCCATACTCCGGAAAGTGGCGAACAAGTTTCAGAGAGTAATCAGGTACATTCCAGCGGGAGATTCGATACCCGACGAAGCGTGGCGGCGCCGGCACAGAAATATCGTCTTACTCCTCGTCGCACACGCGCCAGCGTTGTTCCTCCTCGGGTCGTACACGGGGACAGAATCACTACTC
>NZ_LOPV01000035.1 GCF_001469865.1 Haloferax profundi | reverse complement strand
GAGAGCAAGACAGCAATTCACGTCTCTCTCATTATCACGTCATGAGCCAACTCTCACAGCTACTTGCACTGGATGCTGTGGGATATCTGGACTGGATATCTACCACCCAAAGCCACGATACTGAAACACTGCGTGGCTCTCGCCCACTAGAAATCCACGAGCATCGAGTAGAGAGATTCGGAATGCAGATCTCGAGAGAGGAGAGGCCATCACTCAATCGAGCGTTCAATTTTGGTGTTGCACTCGGACAGACGAGTGGACTCCAACGTCGCCATGGTCGGCAGGTGACACTCGACGAACAATATCCTGCTGAGTCGTTTACCGTCCAGAGCAGAGACGCAGTCGAATCCTACATGCAAGACATTGCAGCGTCCGGAGACACGCTTCGCCACGCGCTACTTCGCGAAACGCTCACTCGACCACTTGCGTTCACACCGAGCGAGTTCAGCCAGCAGCCCGCAGCAATGCGGTTTTATATTGCTGTTGGCAGTACCTTCGGTCGACTCGCGTATTCACGCGCAACCACGCTTGCAGACGATTAGAGACCAAATGTCTTCACTCAATCATCGTTCTGAGATTTTGTTCGTAACCGACGCGTCGGATTGCAATCCAAATGGGAACCCGAAAGCTGGGAACAAACCACGATTGGACCCGAAGACGGGACAAGCAATCATTACTGATGTCCGCCTCAAGCGATATCTCCGCGATCAGCTTCAAGACGATGGCCACGGGATACTCGTGAAGCGAACAGGTGATGATACGCCACTCACCCAAGCAGAAGTTGCACTGGAAGCTTTTTCTGAAATCGAGTCTGTCGAAGATGTCGAAGCAGTTGATTCGATTCGAGATGAATTCGTGAATAGACTCGCCGACGTTCGCTACTTTGGAGCGGTACTCTCATTCGTCAAGTCAAATCACGATGACGTCTATCAAGCAATTCTTGAGCGCTTCCCACGCAGCTTCACCGGCCCTGTCCAGTTTAGCCCTGCACGCTCGTTGAACGAAGTTGAGCTGAACGAAGGGTTCGACACACTCACGAGTATTATGGCAACTCAGGAGGGGAAGTCGGCTGGCGCATTCGGGCTCGGTGATTATCGAATTGCCTACGGTGTGTTTCCATTCACCGGTATCGTAGACCCACAACGTGCCCGCGAGACCAACCTCTCTGAGGAGGACGTTCGTCGGTTAGACACCCTCTGTTGGCGAGCAATCAAAAACCAAACTGTCTCTCGAAGCAAGTTCGGACAAGAACCCCAGCTCTATCTTCGAGTTGAGTACACACACCCAGAATTCCATATTGGCCGTCTCGACGAATTGCTCAAGCTAACACCGACGACAGACGAGACCATCAGAAGTCCGTCTGATTACCACCTCAACATCGAGAAGTTAGTTTCAGTTCTCACTGAGTACGAGGGGATGATTGAGGCTGCCTACTGTGTTGGCTCTCCTCGAATTACACTCCGTACCGATGACTCCGTCCTTGGGTCTGCAGCCAACTTGGCTGATATCCTCACCGAACAGTGTGGCATCGAGACAGTTGGTATCGACGTCTACGAGGAGTACTCCACATCGCTTCCCGACCGAGAATGACGCTCTCAATTACGAACGGCGTTCCGACCCGGTGTCTTTCGTTCACGGTTTCGAGTTCACTCGGGCATTTCCGTCGTGTTGATAGAACCGCCACCAAGCAGACCTATCGAATAATCCCCCGAACAACTGTCGCGGGGATTACCGCAGCAATCGCGGGGTGGGACCGAGATTCGTATTATGACGCGTTCTCGTCTGAGAACTCTGCGATCAGCATCGAAGTTACTGGGGGTGTTCGAACACTCACACAATCACGGCACGAACTCAGTACAGACCCTGACAGCGATATGGGCGGGGGAGGTGGAACTGGAAGAAAAACCCTTCGAGCGAAGTTCCCAGACGGCGAACGACCGCGCCAACTGAGGAGCTACGAGTTTGTCGTCGATCCTGCGTACCGAATCGAACTCGCAACGACGGACACCTCTCGGTACAAAGAACTCAAACAAAAGCTCGAAGCAGGTCTTTCATATTACCCCGTGTCGATGGGAAAATCCGAGTATCTCGCGAGTATCGAATACCACGACGAAAAGACACCAGAACCGGTATTGAGTGAGGAAGCGGTCGATATCGAGTCTGCAGTCCCCTCGGGAGGTGCAAACGTCGTTCCCTCGTCTGAAAAGATCTATCGAGAACGTGTTCCAGGATATCTGACCGCTGATTCGGAGGGTAGACAGACAACCGGCTTCATCGATTACACCTTCACAGCAACAGACTCCGTGACATTGCAGTCGTCGGTCAAGGGGTGCGCACGCATCGCTGACCGTACGGTTGTGTTCTGTTGAGTCCAAAAGTCCCCGCGAGGGGTTCAACTGATACAACAGCTTGGGCAGGCACTTCAATCCCGAGTTGGGATCAACTGTACCGATGTATTCTTCGTCTCGTTGGTTAAATTAGTTTAGGTACAAATGGCAGTGAGGTCAGCGTACCTCTATTGAAGTTTTATCAGTCAATCTACGACATGGAATTGACTACTATTTGAGGCAAGAACCAATACACCTACTTGGGATGGGTACTACATCGGATTACGCAGGATGTTCTGTCTGGTCCTGTAGCACTTCGGGCAGCCCACAGACGGAATAGGTACATCCACTGTCAATGGCAGCCCTGGTTTCCCTGCCCTCAGGACTGTTGGTGTGGTGTGTCTATACCACCCTAACCTTTGTAAATCAATGGTCAATCACGACTCTTTTCGGGCGAGTCGTGAGTCATTCGTCTAACGAACAGACAGAACGAGAAGCAGTCCAAATCCGTACTTGCAGCACCAATTAAGTAGCATACACTTTTGACACAGACCGTTTCTTTCCTACCATTACACTCTCAGAGCTGTTGGACGGTGCCGATAACGGAGTGGAGAATATGACACTACTGGGACTGACGGGCAGAGATAAGTACACGACTGAATGCCAGGTCGGCCGCCCGTGTCCGCTCGAACAGACGTGGGGGCGACCGGTAGCGGTCGATTCTCACACGAAGTAATAAGCTACACTAATCGTGCAATATGTTCTCATCGGACTACAAGACGACCAAATCGTTGCTATCACCAAGAGATACTTATATAATGTTGTCAGGTTGAAAAAGTCGAGGTCCGGCTCGCTCGGCCTGAAATCCGTTGGTCGGATTCACTCGTCGACGAGACACTTTGCGTCTCGCTCACGTATCAAAACACGAAGCTTGCTAGAGACATCTTCAAACTAGTGTTACCTAACTCGATAACTTGTCATCAAGCACCGTTTTCTATGGTGTTGGTACGCTGAATAGATCAGCAGACAAAGACAGGGAAGTCACTAATTGCACCGTCTGATAAGTTGAGCCAAGAATTTATCAGTTATTGTGATTGAATTAATTCATGAATCGACGACGATTTCTCGTGTCTGCAGGCTTTATTGCAGCAACAGCCGGGTGTCTCGGGGGTGACCGTGGAGATTCACAAACACAGACATCCCCACCAACGATAACTCCAACGTCAACGCCGACACCAACGCCCACGTCGACCCCTACGACGACACCGACACCGGGTCCCGGGAATTATGACGCAGAACGCATCCGTTCTCACTCGGGAGAAGTCGGTTACAAGGAGATGTTTCGCTACATAGAGGATTACGAGGGCGTTCCTATTCACTTCAACTATGGGCAGGTTTCCCGGGTAATCTACGAAGACGAGTACACATATCTCCAGCTGTACGTTTCGAACACAGATAGTGAGTGGGAGGGTGATGTCGCTGCGAGATATTACGGTGACCAACGTCTACTTGAAGACGACTATATCGAACTATGGGCAGTAGCAGAGGGCTTGCACGAGTACGAGACAGTAAATGGGAATATCCGGACAATCCCATTACTGACCATTGTGGAATACGAATTATACGATAGCTCGCCAATATAGACATAACTATGCATTTTGATATAGTTTAAGTTTGGCCAAGCAGTGTACGTGTCTTTCATTACTGGATACTCTGACAGCAATTTTCTAATTTTGTTGATAGACCCAGTAAGCAACTGTGCGACCGTCGCTCACCTCGGTTGTCGCCACCCTCGCCGAATCGACGGTCCGCCGATGAACGAGGCTCCAGCATGGAGTGTTCACTCGTCGTATTCATCCCACACCGCTCCGTCCACTCGTAGACCGCGGTGAAACACGAGAACCCAACTGTACCTGACCTTTGGAACAACCTGCATCATTCTCACTCTCGCGATAGTCAGGATAGCGGGTAATACACGTTAATTTTGTTACAGATTGTACAGTACGGCATGAGACTGGACCCAGTGATTGCACAACCGCCACGCAGCTTGTACCGTGAGGCACTCACCGAAGAGGCCGAACGCGCCGCGGAGACGGAAGCAGAAGTCGGATTAGAAGAAGAGGAAGCGGGAAGAGGGTTGGACTTTCTCGACGGTGAACCCCGCCGAGAGGAAGTCGTTGCTCGTGACCGAGCGGAGGAATCGTCTGACCTCGCGGGCGTGAGTGATGCGCTCTACCAACTGAAGAACACCATCCCCAAGGACGTGCTCGTCCTCTGGGCGGCGTTGGAGGGGGCAGTCAGACTCTATGGGCTCCCGTTCGAAGTGTACGTGGCGCTCGTCGCGTTCATCACGCTGGTGATGCCAATCTACGTCTACCGTGCAATCGAGAAACCGGACTCCCCGACGCTCGAATCGACACCCGGCCAGTGGTGGGACACTGCCAATATCCAGTGGCAGAGTCTCCTCTCTGCGGGTGCGTTCCTCGTCTGGGTGTACTACCTCGGCGGACCATTTGCCATGGCTGGTCTCCAAGACCCGGGCATCGCTGCCGTCCTCGTCATCATCTATCCCGTGTTGGTCGTCACCTCGCAGTTCTACGGGAGTTACGTCATCTACCGACTGGAGCGGGTGCGCAAGCCGAGTTCGCAAGGGTCACAGGACGCCGTTTGAAATGGTGGAGACACACGTGAGAGTTCGGCAGAACGCACATCTTCGTTCGAAAAGTTTCGCCCTGGCCTCGACTACTTTCGTTCGTTAACGAGTCTGTAGACGCGGTTTCGGTAGATGTCTTCGATATCTTCGTAGTAGGCGTGCAGATATGCGTCAAGTCCGTGGCTTCGAGTGAAACTTCCTGTTCGGTCACCACGTAAGTACTTCACGAGCT
>NZ_LOPV01000034.1 GCF_001469865.1 Haloferax profundi | reverse complement strand
ACGGGAGCGACTTTCACTGCGGTCCCCACCGAACACGTCCTCGCCGGCACCGGCATAATCCTCGGATTCGCGCTCGTGGCACTCGCACCGTGGTTCTCACGCCGGACACGAAGTGCACTCGCGTCGGTGGGGTTGATGACGTGTTCGGCGATTCTCGTGTACTTCTCCGGCGGGTTCATCGAGGCACACTTCCACTTCTTCGTCATCGTGGGCGTCATCGCAGTCTACGAGGACTGGGTCCCGTTCGTCGCCGGCGTCCTGTACGTCGCCGTCGAACACGCCGTCTTCGGCATGTCGTACCCTGAGGTGGTGTACAACCACCCAGACGCCGTGGCGAGACCGATGGGATGGGCGTTGGTCCACGCGGTGTTCCTCCTCGCACTCTCCGGTGCGCTGGTGACGAACTGGTTCTCGATCGAGCGCTCTCGCGAAGAGACCAGACAGAAGATGCAGAACCTCGAAGACAGCGAAGAGGCGAAGGCAAAAGTCGAGCGTCTGAACGAGCAGTTAGTCGTTCAAGCCGACGAACTCGCCACGGCCATGGACGCTGTCTCGGAGGGGGATTTCACTGTCAGCGCGCCGAAAGAGACCGATATCGAGGCCATCGAAGAGATCAGTAACGCGTTCGTAGAGATGAAACGGGAACTCTCGGCGACCATCGTAGACTTACGAGACTTCGCGACGACTGTCGAGCAGACGACGCAGTCGGTCCACGACGACGCCGAGACGCTCGAACAGACACAACGGCAACTAGCAGCGGACGTCCGTACCTTTGCCACGGACGTGCGTGAGCAGGCACACGACCTCGAATCGACCACCGACGAGTTGAGCAGTCTCTCGGCGACCATCGAAGAGATTGCCGCGAACGCCGACCAAGTCTCGGACGAAGCCAGCAGTGCAGCAGCGGCGGCCGAGTCGGGGACGGGAACCGCGACAGATGCAATCGAAGTGATCGAGAACATCGAACAGAGCATCAGTGAACTCGCAGCGTTGGTCGAATCACTCGACACCAGGATGGACGACGTCTCGAAGAGCACCGACCTCATCGAGTCGATTGCCGAGCAGACGAACACGCTCGCACTGAACGCCAACATCGAGGCTGCACGTGCTTCGAGCGGGAGCGAAGGATTCGCTGTCGTGGCGAACGAGGTCAAATCGCTCGCCGACGAGACCCAGAGCCACTCGTCTGCAATCGAGCAGACCATCGACGAGACGGTCGAAGACGTCGAACGCGTTCAAGCAGAGATGCAGCAGACGAAGTCGCAGATCAAGACCGGTAAGTCGACGACGACTGACGCCGGTGAAGCGTTCGCAGACGTCACCGAGATCGTCGAGGGTGTCGATATCTCGGTCGACGAAGTCGCCGCAGCGACCGACGACGGCGCTCGAACGACCGAAGAGGTAGTCGACGCAATCATCAGAGTCGCGGACCGCTCGCGAGACATCGCGGAACAGAGCGACACACTCGCGAGCCAAGCCGAGTCCAGAGCGACGACGATTTCAGAGATTCGAGCACAACTCGGCGAACTTAGGGGGCAGACAGGCGGCTTGCAAGACCAACTCGGTGCGTTCGAGTGTGAGACGCCAGCCGACGACTGAAATCGGGGGCGACGTCGTAAGGCTCTCCGGGGCGCGCGCAACCAACGGCGTTCGGACGTAAACACGTTCCAGGGCCGAACTCGCCTGATGGGGCGACCCACAGCCTAGTTTCTGGGACTGTACTACGAACTAAAGTGGCAGTACGTCCTTGTGGAAGTATGCCAGAAGAGACACTGTTCGAGTTCGAAGGCGACATGGAGCGGGCTGCAGTCGCCCAGTATCTACGGACAATCGCGGACCGACTCGAATCAGGAGAGTCGTTCTCGCTCGCGAGCGGCGACCAGTCGGTCACGTTGGCACCCCCAGCGCAGGTCGAATTCGAAATCGAGGTCGAACGAGAGACGTCGAAATCGGAAGACGATACAGAAATCGAGATGGAGATTCAGCTCGAGTGGGAGGAAGACTCCCGCGGAACGACTGAGCTCAAAATCGACTAAGTCGGGGGAGCCCGCCCCTCGATAATCGTCGCTGACTGCGCCAGTCTAGTGAAAAATCCTGACTGTGTACTCGTGGCCGTTCGATAGTCCGTGCCAGAGGCACCGACGTGGCCACGACTCACTTCGATTCGATTTTCCCAGCGAACGTCTGGGTGGTGATGACCCCATCTTCGACCACGAACGTGTCTGTGCAGAACTCGTAGACGTTGTCCGGTGTCTCTCCGTGCCAGGTGATGAACGCGATGTCGCCTTCGATTTTCTGGAGGTCGATTTCCGCGTAGGCACCGTCCTGACCGAAGTCGGCGAATATTTCTTCGAAGAACGTGGGAATCTCGTCGAGACCCTGGTACGTCTCTTCGGGCGTCACGACGACCGACGAATCGTCGTAATCAGCCATTATTCCGTCCATATCCCCCTCTGCGAACGTCTCGAGGTGGTGACCGAGCACCTCTTCTGTCGTCTTCATTCGAATCCACCACCCACTAGATTGTTCTAATTAATCATCAAGATATGGTCTGAGACACGGGCTCGCCTTCGTGTGAGCAGTAGAGAGGAGCGCGAACGGAATGGGGACCGTTACTGCTCCACGTCGGGGCGGTGCTGTTCGAGTTCCGACTGTACGTCACCCCACGAGACCGGTGGTTCGAACTCGTCCAAGCGCTCACAGAACGACGTCAGTCGCTCCTCGAACTGGGCCTGCCACGTCGCCTGCGCGAACGAGTCGAGTTCGTCGCCGAGCGTCGTCGTCCGGGCGTCGAATTCGTCGAGTCGGCCTGCTATCTCGTCGAGTCCGTCGGCGTCGACACCATCCCGGTCTGCGAGTTCGTGGAGGTCGGAGAGTTCCGCTCGCACGTCAGCGACCAGTAGTGAGACGACGTGGCGACGAAGCATCGCGTCGAACCACAGTCGCCCGTCGTCTGTGGTCGATAATTTCTCACACGTACGCGCAAGGTCGTCGAGCGACTGTTCGAGTGCGTCGACGTCGGCGTCGAGTTCGTCGCGTCGCCAGTCGTGCGAAGAGACCCACCGCTCGAACTGTTCGAGGTCCAACTGCGTGTCGTCCGCGATTCGCGTCACCGTCTGCGCCTCGGAGGTGACGTCCCGGAGGCCAGTCACGAGGTCGTAGAGGTCACCGTCGCCGTTTCGCCACCCGGAGAGCGACTGAATCGTGGTGCCGAGGTCGGTCACGTGCGCATCGAGCGCCGAGACCGTCGACTCGAACGTGTCGAGACGAGACCGAACAGCATCGACGTCCGAGACGTCCTTCGCCGTCTCTGTCGCGTCTTCGAGCGCCTGCTGTGCGAGTTCGACGCGCGTCTCGGCCGTCGAGAGGACCATCGATGCGTCGGATACTGTCTCGTCGATTGCGTCCTCCGTCACGACGCCGTCGTCGGTGACGTGGCCGAGAATCGCCTCCACGAACTCGGGGTCGCGTGAGTCGTCTGCGGCCACGAGGGCGTCCGTCGCGTCGTCTTTCGACATGCCGACGACGCTGTCGGGGGCGTGCTGACTGTCCGGTTGGTCCATGTCGAAGTCACGAGACTCCGGCGTATACATTTTGTCGGTTCTCAGATATATAGTGGAATATAGTGATATGTCCAGAGAGTAGTGGTACTGCGAGAGAGGTATCAATACCCCTGAATCTGAGCGAACCAGAGTAGTATTATAAACGCATTTTATTATATCACGGGTCTGGTCAGTTGATGGCGCGTGACTCCAAAGCGTTGACAGAGAGCGTATCACGTCGGAAATTCCTCGTCTCCTCCGGTGTTGCCGGACTTGCCGGCCTCGCTGGCTGTACGGGTGGGTCGGGTTCGGACGACGAATCCGAAGAGACTGAGGCCCAGACTGAAGCGCAGACCGAAGCTCCAGAAGAGACCACCGAAGCCTCGAGCGAAGAGAGCTCAGAGCCAGAGATGCTCACCGCCGAGGGTTCCTCGACGGTCTACCCAATCGCGAACAAGGGGAGCTCGTACTGGAACTCCAACGCACCGGCGAGCGACGGTGAGTACTGGGGTTCGAGTTCGGAAGGCACCGTCCCTGGCTGGGACGAACTCGACGCAGGCGA
>NZ_LOPV01000033.1 GCF_001469865.1 Haloferax profundi | reverse complement strand
GCCGTTCGCGACGTCCATCGGTCTGAGCCACTCGGGGACGGGTTGTAAGTCCGTCCGCGACGGCCTCGTCGACATCGGTAACTCCTCCGGCCCCATCACGGCCGAACTCGGCATCAGCGAAGCCGAGCGCGACGAGAAGTACGTCGACCACGTCCTCGGCCGCGACGGACAGCCCGTCGTCGTCTCGAAGGACGTCTTCGACGCAGGTGTCACGGAACTCACCGGCGAGGAAGTCAAGAAAATCTACCAGGACGAAATCACGAACTGGAGCGACGTCGGCGGCCCGGACAAGGAGATTTACGTGGTCGGCCGTGCGGAAGGGTCCGGTACGGACACCGCGTTCCGTCTCAACATGCTCGGTGACGCCGAGGCCGCGATGCCCGGTGTCGACACCCGTAAGGGTCAGAACCAGCAGGTCAAGACCGTCGTCCAGCAGAACGAAGGAGCCATCGCGTACATGGCACTCGCGTTCACGGGACCGCAGGTCAAGCCGATCGGTATCGAGTTCGACGGCACGCTCTTCGAACCCGACAAGGACGCCGCGAACACCATCTTCGACAGCGCGTACCCACTCAACCGTGACCTCCACCAGTACACGACCATCACGGAGGACACCCCGAACGGGACGGACATGCGCGAAGCTGCGTTCATCAACATGTTCCTGACCACGTTCGGTCAGAAGCTCTTCGTCGAGGACAACAACTACATCCCACTCCCGACGAAGGACATCGAGTCCGAGGCGGCCAAGCTGCCCGAGCAGGCCTAAGACGCGTCGTGTAACGCTGTATCAAGCCTGAAACTCCGTTTCTTTCACACTCATACGTACCAACCATGACCACTCTTTCAGACAACGACGGCGGCGGCCTTCGAGCTGCAGCACGGCGGGAGATTCAGCGGGGTCGTGACTTCGTCGACGAGACTGAACCGGAAGCGCTCGTCACGGTCACTGTCGCGGCAGTCGCACTCCTCGCCGCGTTCGTCGGCTTCTTGACCGTCTCGTCGCTGACAGCCATCCCGTTCGTGGTGTTCCTCGTCGCGTCCGGGTACGGCTGGTTCCGGCATCAAGAACTGACCGCACGTGTGTTGACACTGACGACCACCATCTCGACTATCCTGATACTCGGGCTCATCCTCGTGTTCATCTTCGTCGAGGCGTGGCCGACAGTCGAATACGCCACGGTGACCGTCTTCGGGATTCCTCTCCCAGGGCTTCGACTCTTCGTCGAAGCGCGCTGGAGTCCGGTGACGCCGCCGCTTCGCTACTCGATGGTCCCGATGATTCACGGGACAGTCCTCGTGACGATTATCGCGACGGCCGTGGCCGCACCGCTCGGGGTCGCTGCCGCACTGTTCCTCAGCGAAATCGCACCGCGGACAGTCCGCGAACTCGTCAAACCCGGCGTCGAGATTCTGGCTGGGATTCCCTCCATCGTCTACGGGTTCATCGGCTTTACCATCCTCAGCCCGTGGGCCTCCGACCAGTTCGACATCGTCGGGCAGGGGACGTACCTGTTCGTCGGCGTCGTCGTCGGCCTGATGGCGCTTCCGACCGTGGTTTCGGTCGCAGAAGACGCGCTCAACAGCGTCCCCGAATCGATGAAGAGCGGGTCGCTCGCGCTCGGGACGACCGATTGGCAGACGATGACCTCTATCACGCTGCCGGCGGCGTTCTCCGGTGTGTCGGCGGCCGTCTTGCTCGGCGTCGGACGCGCCATCGGTGAGACGATGGCCGCGACGGTGATGCTCCGGGGCAGTCCGGGCCTCACCGAACCGCTGTACAACGTGTTCTACGGGAACGACACGCTGACCTCGCTCATCGCCGCGAACTACGGTGACGCCGACGGTCTGCAGATGTCCGCGCTGTTCGTCGCGGGTGTCATCCTGTTCATCACGGTGCTGTTCCTCAGCATCGGGTCGCAGTACATCGAAGCGCGCATGCAGCAGAAACTTGGAGGTGCCGAATAATGGCGGGCGCAGTCGAGTCTTCGCTCGTCAGTGAAGACACGTCCGGGACCGAGGCAGTCGCCGCAGGTGTCGTCGGCATCGCCGCCATCCTGTTCGGCATCTCGCTCGGGTCGATGTTCGAACTCCTGAGCATCACCGACCCCATCGCGGGTATCCCGATGGTCGCACTGCTCGGAACGCTGTTGACCCTGTTGGGGCTCGGCGTAATCGGATTCGGTCTCGGGTCGCGGTTCGGCTACGTCGCGACGGACCCCCGCCCGTCCGCAGGGTTGGTCGCGTCGGTTGCCTTCTCGGGCATCTGGTTCGCCGTTGGCGGACTCGTCGCCTCTCAGTCGTTCGGACTCGGCACCGTCGGGTGGGTCGCTGTCGCGTTCGTGACCGGTGGCCTCGCGTTCGCCGGGACCGCCCTCCCGCGCGAAGACATCGGGTCGACGCTCCCGGTCGGCGTCTTTGCGGTGTTCGTCGGTGTCGTCTTCCTCACGGGCGTTATCGGCCCGTCGTGGGTGTGGGACCTCGGGTGGGAACAGCAGGCGTCGTTCAACGCCGAGTTCTCGATTCCGGTGATAACGGCGTTCTGTTCGCTCCTCGTCAGTTGGGCGTCCGCGAAAGCGTACGGTGGCTTCGGGGCACGCGGCCGACACGTCGGCGCGTACCTCCTCGTCTACCTGAACGCCCTCTCCATCATCGCCGTTCTGTTCCTCCTCGTCGCGTTCACCGTCTTCAAGGGCCTTCCGGGGCTGTTCAACGGCCTCACCTTCGGCCTCGGTTCCGGACCCGAGACGACGCTGTTCGGCTTCACCTTCGCGTGGCCGTTCGCGTGGCCCTTCGTGATGAACGGTGTCGCACTCCTCAACGACGTCAACGGTGTCCTCCCGGCTATCGTGGGCACCATCTGGCTCGTCATCGGAGCAGTCGTCTTCGCCGTTCCGCTCGGTGTCGGTGCGGCAGTGTTCATCACCGAGTACGCCGACCGTGGGCGCTTCACGCAGGTCGTCGAAGTCGCCACGAACGGTCTCTGGAGTACCCCGAGTATCGTCTTCGGCCTGTTCGGACTGGCGTTCCTCGTTCCGCGTCTCGGAAACGGGAAGTCGCTCCTCGCAGGCATGCTCACCCTCGGGTTCATGCTCCTTCCGCTGGTCGTCATCACCAGTCGTGAGGCGATGCTGGCGGTGCCCGACGAGTACCGCGACGCGAGTGCAGCACTCGGCGTCACGAAGTGGCAGACGATTCGAAGCGTCGTCCTCCCCGCATCGCTCCCCGGTATCGTCACGGGAATCATCCTCGGTGTCGGCCGAATCGCCGGTGAGACGGCACCCATCCTGCTGACGATGTCCGGGAGCGTCGCGCCGCCGGGCAGTCAGACGGTCGATGTCATCGGCGGGTTCAGCTTCACGTCCTCGCCGCCGTTCGTCTCGAATCCCGAACTCCTCCAGGCGACGTCGGCACTTCCGTATCAACTCTACTCGCTCATCACCGCAGGCGTCGGGCAGTCGTCGAACATCGCGAACATCGAGCAGTTCCGGTGGGCGACGGCACTCATCTTGCTCGTCGTCGTTCTGAGCTTCTACGCAGTCGGTATTGCCACCCGGTACTACTTCCGGCGGAAACTGCAGCACGAGTGAACATCCATGAGTAAGACCTCACAGACGACAGAAGACGAGACGAAACGTACCGACCAGCCACTCGAAGTCACGGCTGGTGAGACACGAGAGCAGACCCAAGACGAGTGGACCGACTACGACTTCGAGAGCCAAGCCAAGTTCAGCGTCGAGGACCTCGACGTGTACTACGGCGACGACCACGCGCTGAAGGGTGTCTCGATGGAGATTCCCGAGAACAGCGTCACCGCCCTCATCGGTCCGTCCGGGTGTGGAAAGTCGACGTTCCTCCGGTGCCTCAACCGGATGAACGACCGCATCAGCGCCGCGCGCATCGACGGGTCCGTCGAACTCGACGGCGAAGAGATATACCAGGACGGTGTCAACCTCGTCGAACTCCGCAAGCGCGTCGGGATGGTGTTCCAGTCGCCGAATCCGTTCCCGAAGTCCATCCGTGACAACATCTCGTACGGCCCCCGAAAGCACGGTGACCTCGAGACGGGGTTCCTCTCGAACCTGCTGGGTCGCAGTGACGAGGACGAAGTCGACGAGTTGGTCGAGCGGTCGCTCAGTCAGGCCGCCCTCTGGGACGAAGTCGAAGACCGTCTCGACGACAACGCACTGGGCCTCTCCGGCGGGCAACAACAGCGTCTCTGTATCGCCCGTGCGCTGGCGACCGACCCCGAAGTCCTCCTGATGGACGAACCGGCGTCGGCACTCGACCCGATTGCGACGTCGAAAATCGAGGACCTCGTCCACGAACTCTCCGAGGACTACACCGTCGTCATCGTCACCCACAACATGCAGCAGGCGGCCCGCATCTCCGACCAGACTGCCGTGTTCCTGACGGGTGGCGAACTCGTCGAGTACGGTGACACCGACCAGATATTCGAAGACCCGGAGAGTCAGCGCGTCGAAGACTACATCAGCGGCAAGTTCGGGTAACCGAGGACGAGCCTCGAGTACCCGGCCGAACTTCAGGTTGCAGCGGACGGCAGACGACACGTCGGTAACGATACCCCGCACACCGTCGACACGACCACAGACACACCCAGACACATGGACACACGGAAAATCCAGCAGGTCAGTAACGGGACGTTCACAGTTTCACTCCCCAAAGATTGGGCGAACGCGGAAGGGATAACCACTGGAACAGTCGTCGACCTGCACACACACATCGACGGTGTCCTCGTCATCCAACCGCCGGAGGGGGGCAGTGACCCGATAGAACGGGTGACGCTTCGACCGGCGGACGCCGACCCCGGCCACCTCGAACAGATTCTCCGGGCGGCGTACGCTGCTGGGCCGAAAGAAGTAGCCCTCGAATTCGACGGCGGGGCGACGCCGGCACAGCGACAGACCGCACGACGGGTCGTCCGGAATCTGGTCGGTGTGACTATCACCGAAGCGTCGGACACGCAAATCGTCGTTCGGAACGTCCTCGACGCGAACGAAGTCTCGATTCGCCAGTCGGTTCGACAACTGCGATTCGTCTCGTTGTCTATGCACCGCGATGCGACCGCTGCACTCGTCGACGGCAGGCCACCGGGAGAGATGACGGGTCGCGACGACCGAGCAGACAGACTGTACGCGATGGTCGAACGACACTACGGCCGTGGCATCGAACGCCTCGACGAAATCGACGCCCTCGGTGAGACGCGAGAAGAGTTGCTCCGACTCCACGAGACTGCACGAGAGTTAGAACGCATCGCAGACCACGCCGAACGCATCGGCGAGGTTGCGGCGACGGTGGACGACCCAGTTCCGGAACCAGTCCGCGACGAGGTTGCAGACGTCGCAGAAGAGACGCACGACGCCGTCGAGTCGGCGGTCGATATCGTCTTCGACGGTGCGAGTGCCGAAACCGCACGAGAGGTGCTCCACGTGAGAGACCGAGTCTGTGACCGACTCGACTCGCTCGAACGACGGGTGGTCGAAGACCACGGTGGAGACTATCGGTACGTCCACGCCCTCCACGCACTCCGCCGCACGGCCGAACATGCCACCAACGTCGCGGAGGTTGGCCTTCGGACGGCGGTCCACCGCGGCGACCTGGACGAAACCGGCATCGACGAAGAGGTGTCGGGGACGGGTGGCCGAGCGTCGAGCGTCTAAGCGACTAATACGCGACGACCGACAAATCCCCACGGAGACCACCGGTGGCCGTGGATTTATGCTCTCGAATTCCTACTAGCCCGAGTGTGGACACCCCGTTCGACATCCTCCATATCGACCCGGATGCAGACGAAGCGGACGTCATCGAAGCGTATCGCCAACGGGTGAAAGAAGCACACCCCGACCACGGCGGGTCTGCAGACGAGTTCCAACGAGTCCGGGCCGCGTACGAAGAGATACGGACAGGATACTCGCTCGGTGAGAGAGACATCGCACGCACCGACGAGCGTGACCGACCGACCGATGCGAGTGAGGATGACGCCGAATCCGACGCAGAACCAGATGGGACCCGCGTCGAATATCTCGACTACGACGTGCTCGCCGAACACTCGTGGGAACTCACCGACGAGGACCTCTTCGAGAAGGCGGCCGCCGCCGGACTCGACGCCGAGTCGTACGGAACAGTCGTGGTCGAACCCCGAACGTGTCTCCTGAAGGCCGCCGAAGCAGACGGTCACAACTGGCCGTACGCGTGCCGTGGCGGTGCCTGTGCGAACTGCGCCGTCGCCGTCGTCGAAGGCGACATGGAGATGCCGGCGAACCACATCCTCTCGTCGGAGATGATGGACTTCGGCATCAGACTCTCGTGTATCAGCGTCCCGACGACGGACGAAGTCAAAGTCGTCTACAACATCGAACACCTCCCCGGACTGGACGAACTCAGGTTGCCGTCACAACAGGCACGGCGCGTCCGCCCGAGTGACTGAGCACACAGAGCGGAGTCGCAGATGTCCATACACCGACCGGTTGTGCGAGCCCTCACCCAACCGCGGCCCAGTTAAGCTTCGATGGATTCCTTACAACGACATGACTAATAGACAGACTCGGCGAGGATTCCTCCGTCTCGCCGGCGTGGGTAGTGTCGGCCTCGCGGGGTGTCTCGGAAGCGGACAGACGAGTGGCGGCGGAACCGGCGGTGAGATGGCCAGCGGCGGTGCCGACACAGAAGATACCGGGGGGTCGGGCGGTGACCGCGTGTGGTACACCACAGAACTCACCGACGTTCGGTCGAGAGAGGTGTTCACCATCGAAGAACTCGTGGACAGACCCGTCCTCGTCGAGACGTTCGCCGTCTGGTGTTCGAACTGCCTGCGTCAGCAAAAGGAGATGATAAATTTCCACGAGGCAGTCGGTGACGACGTCGTCACCGTCGCCCTCGACATCGACCCGAACGAAGACGCAGAGAAAGTCCGCGAACACGCCGAACGTCACGGGTTCGACTGGCGATACGCGCTCTCGCCGGAGTCGGTGACCAAGAGCCTCACCGAGGAGTTCGGGTCGTCGATGGCCAGTGCGCCGACCGTCCCGATGCTCCGCATCTGCCCCGACGGCACGGCGACGCGAATCAAAGACGGGTTCAAATCGACCGACTACCTCCGCGAACGAGTCGCCGAGTGTTGATGGACCTCGCGCCACGCCTGTTCGAACTCTTCGTCCTCGGCGTCGGGACGCCACTGACCGCAGCCTGCGCCCTGCCGCTGTACCCCGGCTTTCTCGCGTATCTCGCCCGGCAGAGTACACAAGGAGATGGTGACGGTGGCCTCCCCATCGCCGCCCTCGGCGCGTTAGTCACAGTCGGTGCCGTCTCGTTCATGCTCGTCGTGGGCGTCGTCTTCTCGCTCCTCCTCGAAATCTCGCTCACCGCCGTCGTCGAAATCGTCTCGCCACTCGCGTTCGGCGTCCTGTTCGTGGTGAGTCTCGCACTCCTCGCGGACGCGAAGGTGTTCGCTCGCATCCCGACGCTCGAACCACCGGAGACTCGACACCCCGCGCTCTCGGCGTTCTCCTACGGGTTCTTCTTCGGCGCTATCGTCTTACCGTGCAACCCGGGGTTCATCGCCCTCTTTTTCGCCCGCGTTCCCGTCCTGTTCGACACGGCAGCAGAGAGTCTGCTGGGGTTCTTGGCGTTCGGTCTGGGTATCGGTGCGCCGTTGCTCGCCTTCGCACTCGTCTCCGAACGGTACAGCAGACAGGTCACGCGCTGGTTCGCGCGCCACACCACGAGCATCAATCGCGTCACGGGGGCCGTCATGCTCGTCGTCAGCGTCTACTACCTCGTCGTCGTCTTCGACGTCCTCGGCGTCGCGAGTCAGGTCGAAGCCATCTTCGATGCGACGCTCGGGTGACCCGGTGTCTCCCGACCAGATACGCGTCGAACAGGTCATCTCGCTCGCAGAAGCGCCTATTTTGGTTCGGTCCATGGGGGTACCCAGAGACTCATGACCGGCGGTCCGCCACGCCAACCGCAGGCGATACTCGCCTCACACCTCGCACGCCTCGACTCACAGTCGTGTCTCGCGTTCGTCGCCGAGGTGTGGAGCGCTCGCGGGTTCGAGACGGACACTGACGGGACAGTCGTCTCCGCGACGAAAGGTGGCCGCACGCAGACCATCCTCCCGGTCCGTGGTCGCTGGTGGCACGTGGGACGTTCGCTGAGGGGCATCTCTGAGCGACTCGTGGGTGACCGCAGAGTAGACGGTCCCAATGGGCGACCATCCATCGACGTGGTCGTCTCACTCGGCAGTGACCGCCGCGGAGACGCGCTTTCGTCTGCCCACGGTGCTCGGCACGTCGACTCGGCGGCCTTCGTCGAGATGTTCCTGTACGGACTCGACCGAGTGGACGCGAACCGACTCGCTGCGCAGTATCTCGGTGCCCCCATCGACGGTCTCCGTCCGCCACTTCGGACGCGGATGCGCCGGAAGGTCGCTCGGGGAGGTCGACGAGTCGCCCACGCGGGTCGACCCACACCCCGCGGTGTCGCTGCACTCGTGGTTCTCGTACTCGTGGTGAGTGGCGGCGCGGTGAACGTCGGTCTCGTCGCGTCCCCGGTCGAGTGGGGGACGCAATCGAGTGCCGGGGTGGCACCCGACTCGTCCTCGACAGCAAGCGGACAACCGACGGTCGAACCGTACGAACAACCGGTGCAATCGACATCGACGCCGACGCCGACGCCCGGCGCGACGACCTCGATAACCGACCCGCGAGCGGCGACGGCACCGTTCGACGGTGAACCCACTCGGGCCGACCTCGAACCACTCGACGACGGCGACCTGAACTCCGTCCCGGGTGTCACACCGACGGGCATCGCGAACCTGACGGAACTCGGCGACGCACACGACGCGGCCCTCTCGAATCGGTCCTACGCGCTGTGGTTGGACACCTACCAACCACGAGATATCGGGCCGAACTCGAGTCGCATCCAGTACGACACCGACGTGACCGTCTCCGAGAACGCGTACCTCATCGTCGAGAACGTCGAAGCGGGGCGCAATCAGGCCCGCTTGCGGACCGTCTACTACGACGGAAGCGACTGGTACGTGACCGAACTCGAAGATGGGCGTGAAGTGACGCGACGCGTCGCGGGCAACGCCACGTCTCCCCCGGTCCAGTTCGAACCACGAGAACTGAATCGTGGCCTCGTCCGCCAGTATCTCGCGACGCGGACGACGAACGTGACTGGAAAGATACGCGAGGGGAACACGACGTACTACCGAATCGAAGGCGAAACGCGACCGTCGATTGGCGGCGTCGAACCCGTACAGGACTACCGATTCGTCGCCTACGTCGACGACGACGGATTCGTCTCGGCGGCGAAAGTGACCTACGCACTCGTCTCGGATGCCGGCGTCTACCGCGTGCAGTTCGAGTGGACCTACGGGAACCTCGATTCGACCACCGTGAGTCGCCCCTCGTGGGTCACGGTGAACGAGACAGACGGCGACACGACCGAAAACGGTGACGACAAGCCCCCGTCGCTTCGAGTCTGAGACAGGTTCGTTCTCGCACCCTGTCAGTCGCGTCGATGACGATATTTATCCGCGTCTGTTCCCGACGTGTCGGTATGGCTATCGAGTCGGGTGACCGCGTCGCCATCACGTACGTCGGGCGCTTCGAGGACGGAACCGTCTTCAACACGTCTCGCTACGAGGTGGCGGTCGAACACGGTCTGTTCGACGCACAGGAACGCGGCCGAGACGACTACGCGCCCCAATCGTTCGTCGTCGGTGCCGACGAGATACTCCCCGGACTCGACGAGGCAGTCGTCGGGATGACGGACGGAGAGGAGGCGACTGTGACGGTGCCGCCGGAGAAAGGCTACGGCGAGTTCGACGAGAGTCGCGTGCGGACGTACGACCCCGAGACGTTCGAAGGGATGGTCGGACAGGAACCCGAAGTCGGCCTCCACGTCCACGCCGAAAACGGCCTCCACGGCGACGTGGTTGCCGTCCGCGAAGACGCCGTGGAAGTCGACTTCAACCACGAACTCGCCGGTAAGACGCTGGTGTTCGACATCGAAGTCGTCGCCGTCGAGTGAGTCGTCGCCGTCGAGTGAGTCGTCGCCGTCGTCTGCGACCACTCAGTCGAGTGCCCGGTGCGGTGCGATGTGCGGCCCGGTGTCGCTTTCGCTGTCCACGTCGGCATCGACGCGGAAGACGTCGGCTAACAGTTCCTCGGTGACGACTTCGTTCGGCGGCCCCCAGTCGTACGGTTCGCCGTCTTTCATGGCGATGAGGTTGTCGGCGAACCGCGCCGCCTGCCCGATGTCGTGGAGCACGATTCCAATCGTAATCTCTTCTTCGCGATTGAGGGTCCGGACGACTTCCATCACGCGAAGTTGGTGGTGCAAATCGAGGTACGTGGTCGGTTCGTCGAGCAACAGCACGTCAGTGTCCTGTGCGAGCACCATCGCAATCCACGCGAGTTGCTTCTGGCCGCCGCTGAGGTTTCCGACCGCCTGCGTTCGGATTTCTTCGACGCCCGCTAACTCGATGGCCCGGTCGATGGCCACTCGGTCTTCGTCGGTGAGCGAATCGAAGAAGCCACGGTGGGGGTACCGCCCGTGCGAGACGAGGTCCTCGACGGTGAGACTCGCGGGTGAGTCGTTCTCCTGTGAGAGGAGTCCAACCCGTCTGGCGAGTTCCTTCGAGTCGAACGACTGGATTCGCTGTCCATCGACGAGGACTCGCCCGAACTCGGCGGCGTGCTGGTTCGCCATCGTCTTCAGTAGCGTACTCTTGCCACTCCCGTTCGGGCCGACGAGTGCCGTCACCTCTCCTGCCGGGATGACGACGTTCTCGCACTCGACGACGGGTTCGTCGGTGGTCGGGTAGCCGATGGCGAGGTTCTCGCCGACGAGTTCGCTCGCCCCCGGAGAGTCAGTCGATGGCGTCCGTCCGTCGCCCATCAGATATCACCCATCTGGTCCTGTTTGCGCATCAAGTAGAGGAAGTACGGGCCGCCGAGGAGGCCGGTGACGATGCCGACGGGAATCTGGGCTGGACTCAACGCGAGGCGGGCACCAACGTCGGCGGCGACCATCAGGGCCGGTCCGGCGAAGAGACACCCGACGACGAGTTTCTTGTACTCGCTGCCGACGACGTTGCGGACCATGTGCGGCACGATGAGGCCGACGAATCCGACGATGCCGGCGACGGCGATGCTCGCCGCGGCAGCGAGGACGGCGACGCCGGAGAGTGCGAATCGGACTTTCTCGACGTTCATGCCGAGCGAACTCGCCGTGTTCTCGCCGAGGAGGAGGACGTTCAACTGCCGCGAACTGACGAGTGCGAGCAGCATCGCCACGACAGTCCACGGGAGGGCCATCCGAACTTGCTCCCAGTCGGTCCCCGTCAGCGACCCAGTCGTCCACGCGATTGCACTCTGGACGACGCCGATGTCGTCGGCGAAGAAGAACAGCGCCGTCTGGAGACTCCCGAACACCGTCCCGACGATGACGCCCGCGAGGACGAGTCGGACGGGCGACGTGCCGTTCTTCCAGGCGATGGCGTAGACGGTGAGGAACGCGACTGCCCCACCCACCGAGGCGACGAGGGGCAAGAACGTCGAGAGTCCGGAGAAGACCACCAGCGTGAGGAGAATCGCGAGTCCCGCACCAGAGGATACACCGAGGATGAACGGACTCGCGAGTTCGTTCCGCGTGACTGCCTGAAAGATGGCCCCGGAGACGGCGAGGTTCATCCCCACGAAGATGGCGACGAACACGCGCGGAAGTCGGATGTTCCAGACGATGAGCGTCTGTTTACTCAGTTCCGGCAGGTCACCACCGAGCAGGAACGCGGTCCACGCCTGCGAGTTCAGCAGGACCGCTGGGTCGAAGACGGCCCGCCACGCCTCGGCGATAGTCATAGAGAAGGTACCGAACGTCACCTGCACGAGACCACCAGCGACGACGACGAGGAGACTCCCCGAACACAACGCGGCGAGCGACCCGTCGAACCACTCGGTGAACCACCGAGTAATCGGTTCGCGTCCCTGTGAGGTGTCGGTCGTCTCACTCACTGCTCGGTACCCCCGAGTTCGCGGCCATCGAGGTAGTCACGGAGGGCCTCCTCGGAGATGGCGTCGAGGACGCGCGTCGCCCCAATCGTCTCCACGAGGCGTCGAATCCCGCGTGACTCGGCGGCGGCAATCTCCTCGTCGGTCCGGCGCGTCTCGAACGCCCGGTCGATGTACGATTCGCGGAGGTCGGCGAGGTGGTCGTCGTCGACGGCGGCGTCAGCGTCAGCGGGAATCTGCTCGTCGAACCACTCGCGCCAGCGGTCACGGTCACCCCACTCGCCCGCGAACTCGCTCTCCGGTCGAAGCCAATCGTAGTGCGCCGCGAGGACGCCGTCGGGGAAGCCCTGTTCGCGCCGTCGGTCTTCGAGCAAGCAGCGAGCGACGTGTGCGCCCTGCCCGGCGGCAATGCCCACCTGTGCGTTTCGGTCTCCCGTCGGAGCGGCGACGTACAACCCCTCGACCGGAGTTCGGCCATCGTCGTCTGGATACGACGAGTCGAAGTGTTCGTGCGACTCGCCGTGGTGGTCGTGGCGTTCGAACATCGCGTCGTCGTCGTCGTCGAGGCCACGGAGGTAGTCACCGTCGTACCACGCCGCGGCGACGACGTATTCGGTGACGATGCGGCGACCGTCCTGAGTGTGGACGACGAATCTGTCGTCGGTCCCGGCGGCACCGTCGGTATCCCCGCCGGACACATCGAGTTCGTCGCCGACTCGTTCGACCGACTCGACCATGTCGCCGACGTAGTCGGCACCCGCTTCTGCGACGTGGTCGTGCAGCAACGAGGTGAACGTCTCGACGCCGATACCCGCGGGGAACCCGAGGTAGTTCTCCAGGTAGGCACATCGAGAGAACGCCGCGTTACCCCGGTCGAAGACGACTGTGTCGAGGCCGTACCGGGCGGTGAACACGGCCGCGGCGCATCCCGATGGACCGCCACCGACGACGACCACGTCGTAGGACCCGTCGTCACCGTCTGTCCGGCCGTCGAGCATCGTCAGATGTCTCCGTTCACGATGTCGGCGACGCGTGCTGCGTCGTAGAGTTCCGATTCGACACCGTACAGTTCCTCGGCGGTGCGCTGGGTGAGGACGAAGTTCGTAATCGGCCCCTGATAGAGGCCGCCGGCGCGGTACACGTCGCCGTTCTGGACTGCCGTGAGAGCACTCGCGGTGTCGTCGTTCTTCAGGAAGTCGACGACAGTGTTCTCGAACTCGTCGCGTGTCTTCGCCTCGTATCCACGGAGCATGAGCACCTCGGGGTCGACTTCCAGCAGCGTCTCGAGGTCGATTGCCGCGCGACTGCCGTGGAAATCCTTCACGTCGGTGTCGGCGAGTGCGTCGTTCACGCCGAGGTCACGGAGGTGCTTGAACCCGGTTCCGCCGCCGATGATGTAGGGGTAGAACGTCTCTGGTTCGTCGCCGACGCCCCAAAGGACGGCCGCAGACGGACGCTCACCCTCGGCAGGAACGACCGATTCGAGGTTCGTCTGGAACTCTTCGTGGAGCGAGACGAACGCCTCGTAGCGGTCGGTGCGCTGGAACACCTGTGCGAGTTTCTCGAATCCCTCGTAGAGCGTGTAGTAGCGGTAGTCTTCGTGCCACGGGTAATGCTGCGCGTAGATGCAGTTCCCGAATATCGGACCGACGTTCTGGTCGACTTCGTCCACGTCGGCTTGCTCCCACCCCTTGAACCGATTCATCAGGAAGTTCGGGTCCATGACGTGCACGTCGGCGTCGAGTTCGTAGAACAACTCCTTGCTGACGCCGTCTTGGTACAGCGAGACCATGCCGCTCTTGTCGACCGACAGGCCCGGAATCTCGTCGTAGTACTGCGTGTGGTACCGACTCGTCAACCACACCGCCTTCGGCGGTTCGACGCCGAGTGCGACGCCCATGTCCGCCCAACTGCCGTTGTTGGCGACCCACGTCTCTGGGACCGCGTCGAATTCGACGTCGCCCACGGGTTCGATGCTGACAGCGTACGAATCGTCCGCCTCAGCAGTCTCTGTCGCTGTCGGCGTCGCGGTTTCAGTCGCTGTCTCTGCTTCCGTCGTGGTGGCCGTCTCAGTCTGGTCAGACCCGCTTTGTCCGGTACATCCAGCGAGCAAGCCGCCGGTGACGAGGACGCCGGTGCTCTTGAGAACCGAACGCCGCGTCGAGTTGCGCGAACTATTTCCGTCTTCGCTCATGAGTTTTAGGCATACCTAATCCGATAAACCACTTTCGAATTTTAGGCAAGCCTAAACCACACGACTGAAGTGAACGTACGATTGGAGCGAGGGCACGACGAGACAGTCGTCAGGTGACCGTCAGCGAGGAGACGACTGCGACTACATCACCAGCGCGCAGGTCTGGTGAGTTCAGAGTCCAGTTCGAAACATTCGATGGTACCAGAGACGGCCTGAGGGGAGGTCTAGCGCGAGACGTCGATGTTTAGCAGAAGAGCAAATAACGCACATTTTATCTACAATTGTGCGCCATTATTTGAGTATTCGAACCAATATTCGTTTAGAATATCTAATACATCTTGTTTTTGGCCAGCCTAAATCAGAGTGCTTTTGTACTGTAACCGGGTCTCGACTGCCGTATGGCAAAGCGGTTCATCTCTCGTCGGTCAGTTCTCGTCGGGCTCGGTATGGGTTCGGTCGCTGGCTGTCTCGGGAGGGCTGCAGAGAGTGGAACAGCAACGTCTGAGCGCTCGTCGGTCGAGTCGGAGACTCCTCTCACGAC
>NZ_LOPV01000032.1 GCF_001469865.1 Haloferax profundi | reverse complement strand
AGTACGACCTCACGGTCGAACATCCGACCCCCGCTTCTGAAACGTCGTGGAACGTACCAGCGCGTGCACCACCGTCGTCGTTCGACGTCGAACCCGTCATCGAACAGCTCGAAATTCCGTGGGACGTCACGTTCGCACCGAACGGGGACCTGTTCATCTCTGAACGGCCCGGTCGGATACTCCAGTATCGTAACGACGAACTGAATCGGGCGTTCGAGACGGCAGATGTCGTCGATGCCAACCCCGTCGGTGTCGGAGACGAAGGGGGGTGGTGGGCAGCGGGGAGCGAAGGAGGGTTGATGGGCATCGCAGTCCATCCGAACTATCCAGACGTCCCAGTCGTGTACGCATTTTACACCTACGCCACAGACGATGGGAAACGAAACCGTCTCTCGTGTTTCGATGTCTCCGCAGACACACCTGCTGAGACCGAGACCATCCTTCTCGACGAAATCCCCGGGGCGAACGTCCACAATGGAAGCCGAATCGCGTTCGGCCCATCGAACTACCTCTGGGTTACGATCGGTGATGCAGCAGACGAGACCACTGCTGCCGACGTGACGACACGCACTGGGTCTGTGCTTCGACTCGAACCAGACGGGTCTGCACCGAGTGACAACCCCGATTTCGGCCCCGACGCAAAGCCGGGACTCTACACCATTGGCCACCGAAACCCACAGGGAATCACGTGGCTTCCAGACGGGACGCCACTCGTCACCGAACACGGGCCAGGCGGTGCCGACGAGGTCAACCGTCTCGTCGCAGGCGGCGATTACGGCTGGGGGACCTTGGACCCAGCCGAACGAGGAGAGGATGGATACACCGACTCGTCGTTCGACCGTCCACTCGTCAACACAGGAGACGAGACGTGGGCACCCCCAGGCTGTACGTTCTACACCGGGACGACCACCGGGCTGAAAAACCGACTCGTCATCGGCGGCTTGCGGTCGCAGCGACTCAACGTGGTCACGCTCGTCCCTACTGGCACCACCCTTCCCGGTGCAGACCGCGGTACTGTCTTCGATGCACCGTGGATGGACGACCAGTACGACGCCGTTTCGCACACGATTTTCGAAGACGAACTGGGTCGGATACGAGACGTAGTTCAGGCTCCTGACGGGTCGCTCCTCGTTGCGACGAGTAATCGAGACGGACGGACGAACGTCGACGGAGAGTCGTACCCGAAACGGGGTGACGACCGACTCCTGCGTGTCGTCCCATCTTCCGAGTGACGCCGTCCGTCGTATCTACGGGTACAGAGAAAAGGAATCGTCGAGTCGGCGGTCACCCCCGCCGAACGATGTCCCTCCTCAGCCGAGGAGGTACTTGAGCTTGGGTCGCTGCTGCACGAACTCCATCTTCTCGATGTAGGCGTCGAGGCCGAGGATGCGTCCCGCGGCGAGGGTGCCGACGATGACGAACATCATGAGGCCGAAGAGGTCACCGTTGACGTAGCCGTGACCCCACGCCGCGTTGCCGAGGTAGAAGAACGTCATGAGGAACGCTCCCCCGAAGGCGGCGAGGCGGACGCCCGCTCCGACGATGAGTGCGAAGCCGATGAGCGTCTCACCGAGCGGAATCATGAAGTTCGTGAACTCGAGCATCCACGGGGTCTGGCCCGCCCAGACCAGGAAGGCGTGGACCGGTCCCGGCGCACCGCCGGTGGCGTTCACCAGCCACCCAGCCGCGTTGAACGGCTCAGCAGCAAGGTACTTTCCGACCCCCGCGTGGAGGAACCAGTACCCTGTGATGAGGCGGGTGAGCACCAGCACGTAGCCGGTTGCCCCTTCGGCGTAGTCGAACTCGAGGCGGTTCCCCAGCATCTCGATTTGTCCGGTTGCAGCCATCGTCCTTCACCTCACATGTGAGACGTGGCACCGGAGATGAATATAAAGCCAGACCGATTTTCGAATCCATGGAACTGGGAATCGGCGGTACCCAAAATGCGCGTTCCTGAAGGCCGAAAACTACGAACCGCCCGATAGCGGCCCGAGGCGGCGTCAGCGCCCAGCAGCGTCTCGGTAGCGACTGACGAGTGTGGCGACCAACTGGCGTTCGACGGGGGCGGTCCCCAGCAACCGAATCGCAACGGCGTACGCGGCGAGTCCTGCGATAGTTCCGACGGCAACAGCGACGTACCCCGTGAAGAGAGCCTTCGACCCGAGGGCGACGAGTGCCAGCGGAATCGCAGCGACGAGGGGTTTCGCGTGCCCTCGCGTCACCGGTTGTAAGCCTTCGAGGTAGTACAGGACGAGAACCTCGAACCCGTTGTTCAGCGTCAACATGAGGAGGTAACTGGCGACGAGTCCGGGCAAGCCGAAGGTGGCGGTGAGTGGAATCGCGACGAGTGCGAGCACGACGGTAATCGCCGTGTTGACCACGAGGAGTGCGCGCTGGTTGTCCGTCATCATCAGCAGGATGCCGACGCTACCAGCGGCGGACGCGACGTACTGGGCGAGGATGAACCCAGGAAGCAAGGGTGCGTACGTCACGAACGTCGGGCCGAAGATTGCCATGATGGAGTGGCGATAGACGACGACGGGAACCGTGAGAGCCGTTGCACCCACGAGGACGAGTCTGCTCGTCACGTGGTACAGTCGGCGAAGCGCCGTGTGGTGGCCCTCTTCGTAGAGGGCCGCGGCGACGGGCGGAATGAACTGATTGATGCCGAGGAGTGGAAGGCGGACCAACTCGCCGAGGAGGACGCCGACGGCAAACACGCCACTGGCAGTCCCCGAGAGGTAGACGGCGATGAGCGGATAGAATCCGAGACGCTGCGTGGTGATGGCGATACCGCCGAAGAACATCGGCGTCGAAAAGTCGACGTACCGGCGGCAGAGTCGCGCGGTGTTCGGCGTCCGAAGTCGCGGACTGAGTCCACGTGACCGGCTCAACCACCAGATAGCGACGATACCGACGAGTCCCATCGCGACCCAGACACCGGCGGCGACGACGACCACGTCACGAAACACGAACGCGCCGGCGAGTCCGACGGCGAGTTGGGCGAGTGGGAACCCGAGTCGGAGCGTCAGGTTCAGCGGGCCGACTTCCTCGAACGCGCGGAGCATCTCCGTGACGGTGAACAACCAGACACTCGCCGGCAAGCCGACGGCGAACACGCGCAAGAGGTGTTCGAACAGTGGTCCTTCGGCTGCGATATCCGCAATCGCCGGCGTCGCGAGATACAGCGCACCGCCGAAGAGCGTCGCGACGGCGAGCAACAGGAGACTGGCGAACGTGGCGATGACGTCTCGGTCGGCGTCGACGTCGGTCGTCGGGAGAAACCGACTCAACCCGTTCCGAAAGCCGAGCGTGACGTGTGCGAGGTACCGCTGGAGTCGTCGTGCCAGAGCGAACAGGCCGTACGTGCTGGCGGCGAAACTGTTCGTCAAGACGGCCGTGAACGCGAGTCGTAACCCGCGTTCGAGGACGATGGAGGGAACAGAGACGACGGCCCCGTGCGCGACGCGTTCTAACGCGTCTTCGAGTCGCCTATCGGCATCCGGGGCGTCGGGCGGGGAGTCGGCTGAGTCGATAGGCACGAGCGAATCGCGGCGGAGCGTGAGCATAAGTTCCACGACTGACCGATGCGAGGGCGGACAGAACGACCGACTCCCGAGAACGGCCGGACAGTGTCAAGTGGGTCGCCCGCGTATCGTTTCGTATGGACGTCACTGCAGGCGAGGGAAACGAAGGCGACACCTTCTGGGACCCGAGCAACTGCACGGGAACACCCTACTGTCCACCCCGTTGTCCACGCTTCGTCGACAAGTTCGGTGAGGGCCTCGTCATCCGTCCGTACGAGGAGCGCGACTGGGACGCGCTCAACGAGATGTACCGCGATTACGCGCGGGAACATCGGTCGATGGGCCTGCCACCAGTTGGTGACGTCTACATCGCCGACTGGCTTACCGGTCTCGTCGACCACGGGCGCAACTTCGTCGCCGTCGACGGCGACCGAATCGTCGGCCACATCACCTACGTGCCACGAGAAGGGCCCGAACCCGAACTCGCCGTGTTCGTCCATCAAGACAGCCACAACCGCGGCATCGGGACCGAACTCTGTCGGCACGTCATCGCCGACGCCGCCGCCGCGGGCCTCGATGCACTGATTCTCCACGTCGCCAAGGAGAACCGTCGCGCGATTCACGTCTATCTCGGACTCGGCTTCGAGGTTGTGGAGTCCGAGAGTACGGACACGAAGATGCGACTGGACCTCGACCAGTCGGTCCTCGCGAAGACCCGAACGACACCCGACGTCGGCGAACGCCCCGGTGTGAGAGGCGTCGGGCAGTAGCTCAGCGGTCGCGATTCTCTGAAGACAAATAGCTGTGCTGAGGTGTCGAGAGCAGGGCGCGTAGCGACAGGGACGGCGGGCGCTTTTGCACTCGGAAAGAGCGGGTGCGGGTTACTCTGCAGAGACGATGTGCTGTTCGTCCGCGTGTTCGATGGCCACGTCGTGTCGGGTGTGTCTGGCGTGGGTTCGCGCCCACCGACGCGCCGGCCCTTCGGACAGGAACTGCTCACCGTCGGGACAGCGGCGACAACTCACGACCCACGGCGTCACGTCGTCCGGGAAGTGGCCGGTGTGTCGGTGGTGGTCGAGGGCGAACTGCTCGACAGATTGGTTGCCGAGTTGTAACTCGTCGAGTTCGTACGCGAGGTCCCACTCGTTCCCACAGCGAGAACAGGAGACGGTCGGCGTATCGTCGATTGGGGCAGTCGGCGGTGGCGTCTGGAAGTCGTCGTCGCTCGGAGTGGACACAGGCGGGGTTAGACGCCGAGCCTCTTGTACCTGAAGGCCGAGTGCGCAAGTAAGTCACACCCGACGACCAGTCGAACGTGACCCTCTGGCGTCGCGAGACGTCATCAAAGCAGACGCAGAGGAGTATCGGATTCCGGTCGGTGAGGAAGCAGGCACCAACGAGTGACGTTCGGTGAACGCAGGTGCAACACAGACGCGCCGTAGGACGGTTATCCCTCGCCGACCATCCGGTCTTCTGCGTCCCACTCGCGCTTTCGGAGTTCGTACTTCTGGACTTTGCCGGTCGCAGTCGTCGGCAGTGTCTCGACGAACTCGACTTCTTTGACCACCTTGTAGCCCGCGAGCGATTCGCGCATGAACGACTCCAGTTCGTCGGCGGTGACGCCCGGGTCCTGTGAATCGCCGTTCGTGGGGAGGACGTACGCCTTCGGCGACTCACCCCACTTGTCGCTCGGTATCGGGACGATAGCGACTTCCGAGACGGCCGGGTGGTCGTGGAGCACGTCTTCGAGTTCGAGGCTGGAGATGTTCTCCCCACCGGAGATGATGATGTCCTTCTTACGGTCTTGAATCGTCAAGAAGCCCTGTTCGTCGACTGTCGCGAGGTCACCCGTGTGGAACCAGCCCTCGCGCCGGTCGTTGAACGCCTCGTGCGTCTCTTCGGGCTTGTTCCAATACTCTTCGAGAATCATGTTCCCGCGGACGACGACTTCGCCGATAGACTGGCCGTCGTGGGGAACGAACTCACCGTCCTCGTCGACGACCCGCACCTCACAGCCCATGAACCCGATTCCGGTCTTCTTCTTGACGGCGAAGCGCGAGTCGCTGTCTTCGTCGTAGAACCGACGGAAGTCCGACGAGACGATGAGTGGTCCTGTCTCGGTGAGTCCGTACATCTGTTTGAAGTGCCATCCGAACTCGTTTTCGAGCGTCCGCATCGTCGCTTCCGGCGGGGCCGCCCCACCCGACGCGATTCGGAGTGGGTTGTCGCCGAGCGTCTGCGGTTCGTGTTCTCGATAGTAGTCGATGAGCATGTTCATCACCGTCGGCGCGCAGCACATGTACGACACGTCCTCGTCGACCACCGTCTGGAAGATGTCGCCGGCGTCGATACCGCGGGTACAGACGTGCGTCGCGCCCATGCCGGTGATAGAGAAGATGTGGCCCCATCCGTTCGCGTGGAACATCGGGAGCGTCCAGAGGTACACGTCGTCGTCGCGCATCTCCTGGTGGGCCGCGGAGAGATAGGTGTGGATGGCCTCGGCCCGGTGGGTCATCACGACGCCCTTCGGGTCACCCGTCGTCCCCGAGGTGTAGTTGATAGCCGCGATGTCGTCTTCGTCCATCTCGGGACGAGTGTACGCGTTCGGGTCGGCGTCCGAGACGACCGAATCGAAGTCTTCCCAGTCGCCGTCGACTGCCTCGGCGTCGTTGGTGATGAATATCTCCGCTGGAACGTCGTCGCGGATGGCCTCTATCTTCTCGGCGTACTCGTAGTCGGCGACGATGGCTTTCGCGCCGCAGTCGTTCGCGATGTAGTCGAGTTCGCTCGGTGTCAGACGGTAGTTCAGTGGCGTGTGAATCGCACCGAGTTGAATCGTCGCGTACGCCGATTCGAGGTGGTAGTGCGTGTTGGGGTCGATGACGGCGACGCGGTCACCTTTCTCGATGCCCCGTGCCTGTAACGCGACGGCGAGTCGGTCCACCCTGTCGCCGAGTTCGTCGTACGTGAATCGCTCTCCTGTGGTCGCTACCACCGCTTCCATCTCGCCGTAGTACCTCCTCGCTCTGTCGAGGAATTCTGTCGCAAGTAGCTCCTTGTGCATGGGTATACCATGACAAGATTACACGGAAAGTGGGGCGGTTCACATGTGAACGACAGGACGCAACCGGCGCTGTAGCCCAGTGATATCTCCGAGCCACTTCGCTACGTGAGACGTTGGGTCGATGGTTGGGTCGATGGATGGTGCGAGAAGACAGGTGGTCGACAGCGAGGAACTGAACGTGCCAGCGGGGTTCTGGAGTCTTGCAATGAAAGCACTTATCTATCATGAATAATGATAGCTCACCCCATGGAATCGTTAATGGTCGATATGGTGCAATACGACTGTCCATACATCGACACCACAGTCGACCACGACGTGTCGTTCACTGGGCTCCACTGGGACTACAATACAGCGCGACAACAGTTCGAATCGCGTGTATTAGTCAAAGGCGAGAGTGTAGACGCCCTCGACGAAGGGCTCAGTGCCCTCAGAGAGCACCACAATCACACAGACTATCGGTTACTCTCGCGTCGTGGTGACCAAGCAATCATCAAGAACGCTGTCGGTCAGACGAGTGCGATGCGAGCAATTCGTGAGAACGGTGGGTACCTCACCGGGGCGTTCGAAGCGAGCGACGGCAGCGAGCGCTGGCACATTGGGTTCGACCGCAACGAGGTAGTCGGCGACGCACTCTCCGAACTCGACCGGCACAACGACTTCACTGTGGAGTCGCAAGCGACCATCTCGTTCGAAGACTACTTCGACGTCATCAACAACGTGGACACGGCCAAGAGCGTCCTGGACGCCGTTCGGGGGTTGACCGACACCGAGCGGAGAACGATTCAGCGTGCGATGGGAGCAGGCCACTACGAGACTCCACGTGGTGCGACTGTGACCGACCTCGCGGCCGAGTTCGACGTCTCGACGACCGCTGTCTCGAAGAATATCCGCCGCGGCGAGCGAAAACTGCTGACTGCGCTCGTCGACGCGATGGACGACGTAGAGAGATAACGGTCGGAGACTCGACGGCTGGAGGTTCCTCTGGAAACCCCGCTACCTTCGGTACCGGAAGTCGCACCTAACAGTATGGCACAACTGAGTGGTGCAGTCGCCGTCGTTACGGGCGGTGCAAGCGGAAACGGACGAGAAATCTGTCGGACGTTCGCTGCTGCGGGCGCAGACGTCGTCGTCGCCGACGTGCAAGAAGAACCCCGTCAGGGTGGGACCCCCACCCACGAACTCGTCGAGGCGGAGGGCGGACGCGCGACGTTCGTCGACTGTGACGTCAGTAGCCGCGCCGACCTGGAGGCCGCAGTCGAGGCCGCAGA
>NZ_LOPV01000031.1 GCF_001469865.1 Haloferax profundi | reverse complement strand
GGTGGCGTGGACGTGATGGTCAACAACGCCGGGATATTCAGGGGCGAAGAGTTCCTGGACGTCCGCGAAGAGGGACTCCAGCAGTTTCTCGACGTCAACGTCAAGGGCGTGTTCTTCGGGTCACAGGTCGCTGCCGAACGGATGCTCGATTCCGACGGTGGAAGTATCGTCAACATGTCCTCTATCGGGTCGATTCGCGCACTCGGTGCGTACACCGCCTACGACCTGACGAAGGGTGCGGTTACCTCGATGACGTACTCGCTCGCGGACCGCTTCGGCGACGCTGGCATCCGTGTCAACGCCATCCTTCCCGGTATCATCGGGACGGCGATGACGGAAGAAGACGTTCCCATCGTCGGCACAGACCATGGCGACCAGTACGCCAAGGAATCGATTCCAATGGAACGCTTCGGGAGGCCCGAAGAAGTTGCCGAGGCCGCACTCTTTCTCGCGAGCGACCAGTCGTCCTACGTCAACGGAGAATCGCTCGTCGTCGACGGCGGGGTGACCCACACCGGATAACCGTTCTGTCGCCCGGACGAGTGACTCTATCAGTCCGCGTCGGCACTACCGACGGAGAGATACTGTTCGAGCAAGTCGTCGCGGTCCCGCAAGTCGTCGACAGAACCGTCCCAGACGTTCGAGCCTTTCTCGATGATGTAGGCACGTTCCGAGAGACTCAGTGTGAAGTCGACGTTCTGTTCGGTCAGGATGACCGTCACGTCACGTTTGACGACGTCGCTGAGGACGTCCGCCAGGTCGTCGACGATGACCGGTGCCAGTCCTTCCGTGGGTTCGTCGAGCAAGAGCACGTCTGGGTCCTGAACCAGCGCCCGGGCCACAGACAGCATCTGCTGTTCACCGCCAGAGAGGTTCTGTCCCAGACTCTCGCGGAGGTCGGCGAGCACCGGGAAAGCGTCGTACATCTCTTCCATCGGTCGGGGGTCGGCGCAGGTGTCTCGGGCGACCTGAATGTTCTCGTTGACGGTCAGGTCGGGGAAGACTCGGCGTCCCTCCG
>NZ_LOPV01000030.1 GCF_001469865.1 Haloferax profundi | reverse complement strand
GCTTGATACCCGACCGGCTAATCGAGTCGATAGACTCGCCGCTGATGTCCCGGCCGCGATAGCTGATGTGACCCTCACGCCGTGGGACTGTCCCCGTAATCGTCCGGAGTGTCGTCGTCTTGCCAGCGCCATTCCGGCCCAGTAAGCCGACGACTTCGTTCTCCTCGATGGACATCGCGAGGTCGAACAGGACGTGGCTGTTGCCGTAGTAGGCGTTGACGTCGTCGAGTTCGAGGACACTCACGCGTCTTCACCTCCCAGGTAGGCCTCCTTGACGCGTTCGTCGGCCATCACCTCGTCGGGAGTACCGTCGGCGATGAGTGACCCGCTCTCCAGGACGAGGATGCGGTCCGAGATGCCCAGTACGACCTCCATGTCGTGTTCGGTCAGGACGAACGTCGTGTCGGTCTCTTCGTCCAGTCGGCGGATGAGGTCGACCATCCGGTCAGTCTCGGACTTGTTCATTCCGGCTGTCGGCTCGTCGAGCAGAATAATCGACGGTTCCGTCCCGAGAGCGAGCGCAATCTCGACTTTTCTGGCGTCGCCGTGAGATAGATTTGCACATTCAGTGTCGGCGACATCCTCGAGATTCGTGAGTTCGAGTACCTCCCAGGCGGCCTCAGTGAGTTCCTCGTCGTGTTTCGTGATGGCGGTCAGGTCGCTCGTCCGTCGGTCGTGGCTGATTCGCGCCACTCGGACGTTGTCCAGCACTGTCAGCCCCTCGAAAATGTTGTTGATTTGGTAGGCTCGCGAGAGACCCTGCCGGGCGATTTCGTGAGGTTCGTCGTCGGTGACGTCGACTAGTTCGGTGCTGTCACGGGGACGGAGCTTCACCGACCCGGAACTAGGCTGGAGCGTCCCGCTCAGCAGATTATAGAACGTGGTCTTGCCCGCTCCATTCGGCCCGATGATGCTGGTAATCTCGTCGTCGTCGATACTGACCGTGACGTCGTCGACGGCGACGAGGCGACCGAACCACCGTGCGAGTTCGTTAGTTTCCAGTACTGTACTCATGCTTCCACCGACCCGAACATGCCCTCAGGCTTGACCAGCAAGATGAGGATCATCGCCAAGAACGGCATCAGTTCACCGGCCCCGGTCACGCCGATGACCGGCCCCATCGCCGACATGATACCGATGATGTACGCGCCGATGAAGGCTCCGCCGAACGAACCGAGGCCACCCAACACGACGACGATGAACGACTGGATGATGACCTGGTCGCCCAGCACCGGCTTGATGCTCAAGATGGGTGCCGAGAGTGCCCCGCCAAGGCCAGCGAGGGCCGCACCGACGAAGAAGACAGCTGTGTACAACAACGGCACGTTGACCCCGAGGAGCTGTGCCATATCACGGTCGCTGGCCGTCGCTCGGACCTTCCGACCGACGTTCGTGTACCGGAGCGTTGCCAGCAAGGCAGCCATCGTCAGGACGGACATCATGATGACGAACGCCCGGTACGTGGAGATGGTATATCCAGCCGGGAGCAGCAGTTTGCCAGCAAGCTGGGCCGGTGGCCCGATACTAGTGGCCGCCCCGAACAGTTCCCGGATTATGTCGGTGAAGATGAGGACGAACGCGAAGGTCAACAACAGCTGGTCGAGCGGTTCTCGGTCGTACACTCGGCGGATGAACCCCCACTCCATCCCCGCGCCGATGAGCCCAACCACGAGCATGGCGAGGACGAGTCCCGCCCAGATACCCAGTTGGGGAAAGGTGAATCCGAGCAGTTCGCCTCCGGTCGAGAACAGGACCACTACGTAGGCGCCAATCATGTAGAGGACGCCGTGGGCGAAGTTCAGGACGTCCATCACACCGAAGATGAGGCTCAACCCGACAGCCACCAAGAACAGCTGGCTCCCGATGCTGACACCGGTTATGAGCTGTGTGATGACGAAATCTACCGATACCATACGGGGTAGTTGTTTTCCACCCTGTTTATAAATGCACGTGTACTGTTGAACGTTCACATGCCAACGTACATCTATAATGGATGTTCTGTGCCTCTACTTAGCACACAGGTGTGATTGCGGCATGTTACATAACAAGACAAACACGACCCGGGAGGCGTCGGATCCGTCGGGTGTATCACGCAGGAAGTATCTCGCAGCTATCGGGGCAGGGGCAGCAACCGGGCTCGCGGGGTGCATGGGCGGTGGCGGTGGTGGCACGATTAAAATCGGCGGCATGTACCTCATCACGGGCGTCGCCTCCGTACTCGGCAACGCCTCTGCGGCAGCAGCCCGAACCGCTGTCGACGCGGTCAACGAAGCTGGTGGTATCAACGGCAACGACGTCGAAATCGTCATCCGTGGCCACGGTGACGACCCGGCAGCCCAACTGAAGAGCCTCGTCCAAGAGGAGCAGGTCGACGCCCTCATCGGGCTGACGTCCTCCGGTGTCGCGTTGGCCAACGCGGAGGCTATCAACCAGCTCGGGGTTCCGATGGCGCTGACAGATATCGGGACACCATACAGCACGGAATTCGACACGGGCACGTATCCCGACAAGGCCTCGTTCAAGAAGAACATCTTCCGGACGAACGCCAACACGTCCACGAACGTATACGGTATCGCCGAAGACGCCAACGCGAATCACAGTGGCTCGCGCGTCGCCAACATCGGCCCTGGTTACGCCTACGGTGAGCAGGTTTGGAGCTACTTCAAGGCCTACTCCGACGGCCTGGGTGCCGGTCACGAGTACGTCGCTAGCGAGTTCCCCAGCCTGGGTGCGACAGACATGACCCCCCAGATCAACGCCATCATGGACGCGGACCCAGACGTCGTCTTCTCCGGGTTCTGGGCGGGCGACGCAGTCACGTTCTTCAAGCAGGCTACCGAGCTTGGCTTGTTCGACCAGGTCGACCAAGTGTACATGACACTGGCGATGGACCCGACGGTCCTCTCGGCACTCGGCTCGACGATGCCGGAAGGTGTCAAGATTGCTGGCTGGTACTGGCACTCTGCGTTCGACAACGAGAGCAACACGGAGTTCCTCAACAAGTACAAAGACCACGCCGAGGACCTGCCAGCCGTCCCGTCGTTCACAGGTGGGAGCGCTTACAGCTCCATCTGGATGTACAAGAAGGCCAT
>NZ_LOPV01000029.1 GCF_001469865.1 Haloferax profundi | reverse complement strand
GATACCGGCGACGTGGTCAGCGAGCTCGAAGGCATCGAAATCAGTGGCCCACGGGGGTCCTGGACGATGAGCTCCAAGAGCCACCAGGCCAGCGCTCCGTCCGTACTCGGCGTTTCCAGTTCAGACGACGACGTGCCGTACGACGGTCTCGGTCTCTCGAACAACAAGCAAGTGACCCTGTCCCGGGAAAAGGCCACCAGCCTGCTCGAAGGTTCTGGCCTCCCGCCGGGACTCTAGCGCGGAATGTCTGCCAACGCTCGCCAGAAGTTGCGGCTCGAAGGCAAGCGGCTCTGGGTAGCCGCGGCGATGGCGGTGCTGGTCGTCATCCCGTGGGTGCTCCCAGCCTTGCAGGTTGACTTGCTGACCCGTGCGCTGCTCATCGGTGTGCTGGCAGTCGCCTTCAACCTCCTGTACGGCTACACCGGGCTGCTGTCGTTTGGTCACGCGATGTTCGTCGGTGCGGCTGGCTACACCGCTGCGCTGTTCTTCCTGCGCGTGGTGCCAGCCTATGGCCTCGATTCGGCCTTCGGTGGAGTCTCGGTGCTCGTGAACTTCGTGCTTGCACTGCTACTGGCCGTGATTGCCGCCGGTATCCTAGCAGTGATTGTCGGTTACTTCTCGGTCCAGCTCGAGGAGATATACTTCGCGATGGTCACGTTGTCGTTCTCGATGGCCATCTGGGTCATCGTCCAGTACGACCACCTGGCTGCCGTGATGCCACTGGACGTTGTCACGAACGGCTCCGACGGTCTGGACTTCCTCTCACAAATCGGGACGGTCGATATCTTCGGTATCGAGTTCTACCTGCGGCACTTCCTCCACCCGCGACCGTACTACTACATCAGTCTCCTCATCGGGACGATGGCAGTGTACTCCCTGTGGCGAATCGTCCGGTCGCCGTTCGGGACGGTCTGTCAGGCGCTCAGGGAGAACCCCGAGCGGGCCCAGGCACTTGGCGTGAACGTCCAACGCCACCGCTGGAAGACGTTCATCATCTCGGGTGCCTTCACGGGGCTGGCCGGGGCGATGTTGATAATCCACGGAGGCGGTATCACCTCCGGGTCCGTCCACTGGACGGCCTCGGCCGAACCGGTGCTCGTGACAGTCATCGGTGGACCTTACTCGTTCCTGGGACCGATTATCGGTGCAATCACCTTCGAGTATCTCCGGTGGTTCATCCGACAATTCCCACTGCTTGAAGCCTACTGGGAACTCTCGTTCGGCATCCTGCTGCTAGTCGTGGTCCTGTTCTTCGACAACGGGGTCACCGGAGGTCTCAAGCGGTTCGGTGAGTGGCTCGGGGCGGCCCGCGGCCACTACGACCGCGACGGGTTCAGTGGGGTCGTCGGCTTCGGTGGCGAAAGCGTCGTCACAAAGTTGCATTCGATTCTCAACGCAGTCACCTCTATCACCGGCAGCAGTGGGCCGGGGTCGAACGACTGAATCCCACCGTTCGCTGCGGAGCCACCGTTCTTCTTCGGTCGAGTCAACCGGTTTCTCCTCGACGTGTTTTTACCACGTCGACGACTACGCGTGACGCTCCCGGCGAACTTCACATACCAACCCGCCCATTGATTGGATACGTCGACGACATGTGACACGGAGCGTGGCGGCGGCGATATCACGTGCGTTCGGCAGCACACACCTGCCCCGTTCCGATACCCCGTGCCACCCTCGGGGTCCCAGTCCCGAGGGACTCTCCTGTCGAGACCACACTCGTGTGAGTGGTCCACATGTCAACCCCGACGTAGAAGGGAGGTCGACTCGTCTCTCACGTATGGCAATCGCAACCGTCGGCGACACGTCTCGCGCGACACTCGACGTGACGACCGAGCGAATCGAAGCGTTCGCCGAGGTGACCGGAGACACGAACCCCCTCCACCTCGACGACGCACGCGCCGACGCGTCGATGTTCGGCGGTCGAATCGCACACGGAATGCTCTCTGCGGGCGCGGTCAGTGCCGCACTCGCCGACCTTCCCGGCGAAATCGTCTATCTCTCCCAAGACGTGCAGTTTCTGAAGCCAGTGCGTCCGGGTGAGACAGTCTCGGTGACCGTGACCGTCGTCGAGGACCTCGGCGACGACAAAGTTCGCGTGGAGACGGTCGCCGAGACAGACGAGACAGTGCTCACTGGAGAGGCAGTCGTGCTGTCGCTCCCTCCCGCCGAATCGACCGACTAAGCAACGTGGTGGCTGTCTTCCTCTCACACCGGCGAGGGGAGGCAGTACTTACATCGCCTGTGAATCCCAGTTTCGGAGCAACGCGACACTGAAGACGGTCAGGAGGGCAGCGATGCCGAGGTTTCTGGCGAAGTCACCGACGTCGCCGACGGCGACGAGTCTGTAGACGCCGAGAGACACGAGCAATCCGACGACGAACGTGAACAGCACCATCGTCCACGACCGGGCGCGCATAGTCGAACGTAGCGACTCCCCGGAGTTAGCCGTTGAGGTAGAGTCGTCGAAAAGCGGCAGTGAAGGAGTCGATTCGCCCGTTTCAGGCGCTCGCGTCGTAGCCTGCTTCTTCGACTGCAGCGACGAGTGTGTCGATATCGGCCTCACCTTCGATGGTGGCGCTGTCTGCCTCGCGGTCCGCTGTGGCGTCGGTCACGCCGGCGACGCCGGCGAGTGCCTCTTCGACGCGCCCTTCGCAGTGTTCGCACGTCATACCGGTGACGGTGATGGTCGTACTCATCGTCCGATGGTACGGTCTTCTCTCCTTTGTCGATTGCTCTTTTGGAAGACCGGCTCAGTCGCCAGCGACACTTTAGAATCGAAAGCGATGTTCGGGGAATACCTATGCAGTTGTGGCTCGTAAGCGACGGTACATGCGTGACCTCGACGAAACGGACCTTCGAATCCTCGAACTCCTCGCCGAAGACGCCCGCAGGTCGTTCAGCGACATCTCCGACGACGTTGGCCTCTCCGCCCCTGCCGTCTCCGACCGAATCGACAGACTCCGCGAAGAGGGCATCATCCGCAGGTTCACCGTCGACCTCGACCAATCGACGCTCGCCGGTGGAACACCCGTCCTCGTCCGCCTCTCTGTTCGCCCGGAGTTCGTCGACGAGGTGCGCGATATCCTCCGCGGTGCAGACCAGGTCGAACACCTGTTCGTGTCGGTAGACGGTACGGTGACGTTCCACGCCAGACTCGACGGCGACGCCACGCGCGTCGAACTGAACGAACTCGTAGACCTCTCGCGGGTCCGCGACTACGAGGTCAGCCTCGTCGAATCCGCCGAGTGGACGCCGACGGTCAACGGAACCGGGTTCGCACTGGAGTGCGCCGAGTGTGGCAACACCGTCACGAGCGAAGGCGAAAGCGCCCGCATCGGCGGGACACTCTACCACTTCTGCTGTTCGTCCTGTCTGGACCGCTTCGAGTCGCGGTACGACCGCCTCGAAGCGGGCGCGAACTCGAACGACGACTGAGTGGGGTCACTTCCAAACTCGGCCTCAATTCTCACCTTCGAATCGAAAGTTAGACGCCACAATTTTCCCGGTCCGTAAGGCACAATTCAGGTAAGAGAGGGGCACGTATACCTACGTAATGAGTAGCCGAACGGCACATCTAGACATCCGCGGCATGAGTTGCGCGAACTGCTCGCGCACCGTCGGGGACACGCTCGAATCCCTCGATGGGGTGTCGGAGGCGACCATCAACTTCGCCACCGACGAGGGGACTGTCGAGTACGACCCCGATGAGGTATCGCTCGCCGAAGTGTACGACGCCATCGAGATGGCGGGGTACGAGGCCGTCTCGGAGACACGGTCTATCGGCATCTCCGGGATGAGTTGTGCGAACTGCGCGGACGCGAACCGGAAGTCGCTGGAGTCGCTTCCCGGCGTCGTCGACGCGGAAGTCAACTTCGCCACCGACGAGGCCCTCGTGACGTACAACCCCGCCGACGTGACGCTGGACGACCTGTATCAGGCCGTCGAAGACGCCGGCTACACGCCTATCCGCGACGACGAAGACGGCACCGGCGACGACGGCGAGCGTGAAGACGCACGCGACGTGGCCCGAAACGAAGAGATACGTCGCCAGAGACGACTGACCCTCTTCGGTGCGGCACTGTCGACGCCGCTGTTGGTGATGCTCGCACTCGAACTGTTCACCGCGTCCGGCCTCCCGGAGACGATTCCGGGGACGGGCATCCCGATGGGATGGCTTGCGTTCGCCCTCGCGACGCCCGTACAGGTCGTCCTCGGCCGCGAGTTCTACGTCAACTCCTACAAGGCAATCGTGCGCAACCGCACGGCCAACATGGACGTGCTCATCGCGATGGGGTCCTCGACGGCGTACCTCTACTCCGTCGCCGTCCTCGTCGGCCTCCTCGCAGGGAGTCTCTACTTCGACACCGCCGCGCTCATCTTGGTGTTCATCACGCTCGGGAACTTCCTCGAAGCGCGCTCGAAGGGACAAGCCTCCGAGGCACTTCGGACGCTCCTCGAACTCGAAGCGGACACCGCGACGCTCGTCTCCGACGACGGCACCGAACGTGAAGTCCCGCTGGACGAGGTGGAAGTCGGCGACCGGATGAAGGTCCGACCCGGTGAGAAGATTCCCACCGACGGTGTCGTCGTCGAAGGCGACTCCGCCGTCGACGAGTCGATGGTCACCGGCGAGTCGGTGCCCGTCTCGAAGGAACCGGGTGACGAAGTCGTCGGGTCGACGGTGAACCAAAACGGCGTCCTCGTGGTCGAAGCGACCAAAGTCGGGTCCGAGACGGCGATTCAACAAATCGTCTCGCTCGTCAAGGAAGCACAGGGTCGCCAACCCGAGATTCAGAACCTCGCCGACCGCATCTCGGCGTACTTCGTGCCGGCAGTCATCGTCAACGCCCTCTTCTGGGGGAGCGTCTGGTTCCTGTTCCCCGAAGCACTGGCCGGGTTCGTCCAGTCGCTTCCGCTGTGGGGACTCGTCGCCGGCGGTCCCGCCATCGCGGGTGGGAGCGTCTCGACGTTCGAGTTCGCCGTCGTCGTCTTCGCGTCGGCAGTCCTCATCGCCTGTCCGTGCGCCCTCGGCCTCGCGACGCCGGCAGCGACGATGGTCGGCACGGCCATCGGTGCCCGCAACGGCGTCCTGTTCAAGGGTGGTGACATCCTCGAACGCGTCAAAGACGTCGAGACAGTCGTCTTCGACAAGACGGGGACGCTCACGAAAGGCGAGATGACGCTGACCGACGTGGTGGCACTCGGCCCCGCCGCCGACGGGTCGGGCGTCGTCACCGCCGACGACGAGGCACTCGACGAGACGGCCGTACTTCGGTACGCCGCCTCCGCCGAACGGAACAGCGAACACCCACTCGCACGCGCCATCGTCGAAGGGGCGGAAGACCGCGGCATCGACCTCTCGGACCCCGAGGACTTCGAGAACGTCCCCGGACACGGTATCCGCGCGACTGTCGAGGGTCGGACTGTCCTCGTCGGCAACCGCAAACTCCTCTCGGACGAGAGCGTCGACCCGGCACCCGCCGAAGACGCACTCCGTGACCTCGAAGAAGACGGGAAGACTGCGATGCTCGTCGCCGTCGATGGCGAACTCGCCGGTATCGTCGCCGACGCGGACGAAGTGAAAGACACTGCGAAGGCCGCCGTCAGCGCCCTCCGCGAACGCGGTACCGAGGTCCACATGATTACCGGCGACAACGAGCGAACTGCTCGCGCCGTCGCCGCGCAAGTCGGCATCGACCCCGACAACGTCAGCGCTAGCGTCCTCCCCGAGGACAAAGCCGACGCCGTCGAATCACTCCAGCGCGACGGTCGCAAAGTCATGATGGTCGGTGACGGCGTCAACGACGCGCCCGCCCTCGCCGCGGCGTTCGTCGGCACCGCACTCGGGTCGGGCACCGACGTCGCCATCGAGGCGGCAGACGTGACGCTCATGCGCGACGACCCGCAGGACGTGGTGAAGGCCATCCGCATCTCCGAGGGGACGCTCTCGAAGATCAAACAGAACCTGTTCTGGGCGCTCGGCTACAACACGGCGATGATTCCACTGGCGTCGCTCGGCCTCCTACAACCGGTCTTCGCCGCCGGCGCGATGGCGTTCTCGTCGGTGTCGGTGCTCGCGAACAGTCTCCTGTTCCGCACCTACAAACCGGACCACGACTACTCACTCTTCGACTTCTTCCGCCGGTAAGTCGGAGTTCCAGCATTGACTGGTTCTGTCGAGGACAGAACCCCTCTATTTCGTCTCGAACAACACTTCCACCGAGAACAGTTTGTTCGCAGCGATTTCGACGTTCGGCCCGAACGTCAGCTAGTCACGACGCCACCCAGTTTTTGTTCTCACGGAGTGAAGTATCAGCTACGATGATACGAGAAACGACGGCCGGGTTGGTGACGTGGATGGTAGTCGCAGTCGGTGTCTTCGTCGCACTCGTCGGTGTGGCGACGCTCGTCGGGATGCCGTGGCGCTACACCGCGATGGGTGCCGTCGGCATCGCACTGCAGATATTCGGGTCAGTCGTCGCCGTCGGAATCGGGGCAGGACTCGCGTGGCTCGGCGTGACGAGTGGGCGCGAAAAACGGTGAGTGGCGTGTTCAGTACCGCGACGGCAGGAACGCCATGCCGACGAGGAGGACAATCGTCGTGAACGAGACGATGGTGACACCCCACAGGCCGTTCTCGAAGAGGTGGAACTCCTCGATGCTCTGTTGCTGTGCTTCGTAGCTCTCGTAGTCCTGCGTCAGGACCATCGTGCTTCCGTCAGGGAAGTACGCGAGGTACTGCTGGTCGCCGATGGTCACGTTCGCCTCGTCGTCGACGCCGATGGTGTTCTCCTCGGCGGCGAACCACTCGAGAGTCACAGCCGACGGTTCGACTGCGGCGACGGTGACTGACTCGTTGTTGTAGTCGAAGGAGTCACCTTCGGCGACGGTGCGCGTCTCGTTGGCCGGGAAGTATTCGTCGGCGGGAACGAGCGTCGACTCGTTGACGACGACGTAGCGCTCACCGTCACGAGTGACCGTCTCGTTGTCGGCGTTCGGGTCGTTCTGCAGGATGGCCGTGTCGTTTCGGAGTTCGACGAGCGTCGCTTCGGACGGGTCGGAGACGTTGGCGATTTCGACACGGTAGTCCGTGCCGTCGAGCGTGACGGTGCTCGCGTTGTCCCACGTCTCGGTGAAACGGGCTGATTCGTTCACGTAGGAGAGTTCACCGGAACGGACGAGGGTGGTGCCGCCACCGTGCCCGCCGGATTCCTCTTCCTCGGTGATCGACGACACTGTATACGTCTGGTCACTGCCGGGGACGGAGAACTCGTCTCCCTGTGCCAGCGAGTACTCGGGGTTCTCGAAACTGATCGACGGCGTCGATGCAGTCGCGATGAGCGAGTATGCACCGGCACCGATGACCAGGAAGAACACGACGGAGATGATCGCGGCGCGTCGTTGCATGGTTTCGGCATGGGCCACACGGCGTATAACGATTACTTTTCTTCGGAGTGTGTCCGCGACCCCCCAGAACGGGTGAGGTAGTCACATCCCAGAATATTGAGGGGATTCGTCCGACAACCAAGGGTTTTGATACCGGTGTGCAATACAGTACCAGCAAGACCTTCGGTCGAGTCTGGGCAGGCCGGCCGAGTTGGGGGTACGATGACATCTGAGAACGAACACGTGACCGACCATCTCGAACTCGTCTTCGACCGGTTCGACTTTCTCCGGGCGTTGGACGACGATAGCCTCGACAAACGCGACTTGGCCGACCACCTCGGCTACTCTCGGTCGACTGTGGACCGGGCCATCCGTGACCTGACTGCGTCTGGCCTCGTCGTCGAACGGCAGGGTAGCTTTTCGACTTCGCTGAAGGGTAGGTACGTACTGACACTCTTCCAGTCGTGTCACGACGACCTCTCAGACCTCCTCGACCTGGACTCGATTCTCTCCAAAGAGGCCGCAGACTACCCACTTCCTCTCTCGGTACTCCTCGGTGCCGACGTCCAGCAGACGGTCAGCACGTCTCCCGATCGTCCAATCGAGGAACTCGGCGCGCAACTCGCGTCGACGAGTCACGGCACGTTCGTCTTCGCTCGACGACCGAATCACGCGTACATGGAGCGCTTGACGCGATGGATTTCCGACGGACACTCGTGTCGCATCCTCGCGCCCGAACCCGTCGTCACGGCCATGTGGAGAGAGTCTCCGCTCCTCCTCGAGACGATTCACACCGTCGACAACTGCGCGATTCGTACCGGAGAGGTCCCACCATTTTCCTTCTTGCTCACGGCCGTCGACGGAACACCGCACCTGACGATTGTCGATTACGACGCCGACAGACACCCGCGGTGTGTGATACAGAACACGTCCGACGAGAGCGTGAAGTGGGGACGGACCCGTGCACAGTCGCTTTGGAACGAGGCGACTCCCTTCGACCTCGACGGACAACTCGACGGCGAAGCCGACGAGACGCCAGTCGGTGGTGAGACGACCGACCTAGGTGGAATCACACCTAACGGTGGATCAGATACGAGTGACCCACCCGACGTGGCCGAAGTCCCCGCTGGAGCGTCAGAGACCGACCCGCGTGCAGCGAGTGAAACACAGGACTGCGGGACACCACTCCCGACGACGCTCCAGTCGCAGGGGTTCGTCCGCCTCTCACCGGAGTACTTCGACCGCGTCGGCGTCTCGGCACCACTCGCGTGCTGGCGCGCCGGATTCGACCTCGCCGAAGTCCGCAAAGGCTACGCACTCGACCGTGAACGACCGACGTCCGACGGCCGCGAGAACGTCACTGACGACGTGGTCGAACGACTCCGTGCCGGCGACGACCACGTCGTCGTCGGACCGCCCGGTTCCGGAAAGAGTACGGTGTGTATGTCTGTCGCCACTCGCTGGTACGAGAGCGAGCGTGGTACTGTCCTCTATCGGAAGAGTGGCCGGCGAGAACCCTTCTCCGCCACGGCACACCTCTCGGCGTATCTCGCCGAGACGCCGGGGCACACGCTCGTCGTCGTGGAAGACGCGACGCGGAGCGAGGCCAGCGATATCTTCGAACTCGTCCGTGAGTTCGCCGACGACGACCGGGTGACGTTCCTCTTCGACAGCCGTGAAAACGAGTGGCGTGAGGGCCACCTCCGCGGGTCTGCCCGCCTCGAATCACACCGGACTCAGGCAATCGACGTGGTGTCGGTCCCCCCGGTCGACGCCCGCGAACGCGAACGCATCGTCGAGCACTTCGAAGAGACGGTTGGTCGCACAATCGACCTCGACCCCGAGGAGTTCCTCCCCGGCGAAGAAGACGAACTCGCCCCGGGAGAGATGTACCTGTTCTTCCATCGCCTCGCGCGGCACGTCGAACCCACCTCCTACGGTGATTCGGCCCCGACGACGCTACTCGACGACATCGACAGTGTCTACGAGGACCTTCTGGCGGTCGACGAAGAACTCGCCGTCGACGTCGGTGTCCTCGTCAATCTCCTGAACGCCTCCGGAATCGACGTCGACGTTCCCCTCGCGTACGCGCTGGCTGAATCGACACACGACGAATCGGTCGTCGAGTCGGCACTCGACGAACTCGAACGCTCGGTCCTCTACTCCACGTTCGGCGACGCAGAGTCAGACCGCGTTCGGACCGTCCACGAGACGTGGTCGACGCGGTTCCTCCAGCGACTCCTCGATGTCGAATCCGAACGGCGGGCGAGACGCCGGTTCGAGCGCTGTCTGGACGCCCTCTTCTCGCTCGTCGACGACGAATCGGAACGACGGCGAGTCCAGTCGGTCTTCGGTGGGACCGCCGACATCGTCCGAACGATACACGAAGAGCCCGCGTCGTGGGGTGACCACCTCGTAGAGAACGTCTTCCAACTCGGCGTCAACAACCCGACACTCTCGGAACTGTTCGCCGAGACGGAGTACTCGGACGTCCGTGTTCCCAGTACGTGCGATTC
>NZ_LOPV01000028.1 GCF_001469865.1 Haloferax profundi | reverse complement strand
GACGTCCGCCGATGGCGCGCCCGTATGTTCGTCAACGGCGGCGAACTCGACCGGGCAGAACGTGAGTTCGAAAGGCTCGCCAACTTCGACGGCGACGAACTAGACGGGCAGACACTCACGCAGGTTCGTGCGGACGGCTTTGCTGGCGTCTCCGAAGTTGCTCGGTACCGAAACGAGTTCGAACGCGCACGTGAGAATGCAGAAGCAGCGCTCGCCCGCTTCGAACGAATCGACGACGACGTGGGGCGCAGTGACGTATTGAACGCACTCGGTGCTATTGAAGTACAGACCGGCACTCCCGAGTCTGCAAAGGAGTATTACGAGCAGGCACTCGAACTCCGTCGTGCAGTCGGCGATAGGACGAAAATCGCGAGTACACTCGCGAACCTTGGGCAGGTCGAACGGTCGCTTGGGGAGTACGACGTAGCACGAGAGTACGCCCACACGAGTCTCCGAATTCGGAGAGAACTCCAGTACCGGTGGGGAGAAGCACTGAGCCTAGACCTCCTCAGTCACATCGAACTCGAGGATGGGGTGCTCGAAGACGCAGAGCGGTATATTCGGTTGTCACTCGATATTCGTCTCGACATCGGAGACGAACTGGGTTCCGCACTGTCGTCGAACAACCTCGCTCGAATCGAACACGAACGAGGTGCCCTTGAAGCCGCCCGCGAACGCTACGAGGAACTCGTCGACTCCCTCGAAGGCGGTCAATTCACTAGAATACGACAGGGAGCTCATCACGGGCTCAGCGCTGTGTTGCTCGAACTGAGTGAGCCTGAGAGTGCAGTCGAACATGCAGACGTCGCAATCGACCTCCTCGAAGAGAACGAGTCGAAACTCGTCGACCTTCAGGCGACTCGCGCACGTGCACTGCTCGACTGTGGGTCTCTCTCCGACGCCCTCGAACTCGCCGAGGAAGTCCTCGACGATGCAGCATCGCTTGGTCGAGAACCGAATGCCCACGGACACGTCGCGTACGGCCTCGCGTTGGTCGAAGACGGGGCAGTGGCGGACGGACTCGACCACCTCGAAACTGCCGTCGAACTCGCACCGTCCAGTGCCCTCGAAGGGCGGTATCTCTGCGAACTCGCCGATGCACTCGAGTCGGTGGACCGTCCTGCCGACGCACTCGACAAACTCGAACGTGCTGTGGAGCAGTTTTCGGCCGTCGATGCAGGGGTCCGAGCGCGGAAGACAGCACTCCAGGCCCTCGAACTCGCCGAGGAAATCGACGACGAGCCTTCGGTCGACGTCGAAGCTTACCTCGACTGAGCGGCGATTTCGGTACGGTCGGCTCTCGGAACGCGACGACGACTGATTCGGTCGACCAGCCTGTGGTCGTCACGGTGACGTTACACTATATCTGGAGCGTCGCCACTGCTTGTGTAGACGAACCCCGCACCGACAGGCGTGCAGAACCGAAGCGAGTCACCGACGGGGCCGAACCGAAGGGACGGATGTGAACCACGGTCACTCCGTTCCCAGATTCAAATCGCGCCGTGATGTCTCTCAGGCCTCGTTTCACTCGGTCAAAAGAGCCAAGGGCCGGATTTGAACCGGCGGGGGTTCCGCTCTGCAGGCGGATGCGTTGGGCCGGACTCTGCCACCTTGGCGCAGTTTATCGTATCGCTGTCTGGTGCTTAAGCCTGACGGTGTGAGGGCTCGTGTGGTGTGCTGAACCCCATTCAGGGAGCGTTAGTTCCTCGTGGTGGATGCGATCCTTAGACGTCGTGCGCTGCCGCTCCAGCATCGACTCACTCACTCGTGGCTCGGTCGCGAGCGAAAGGAACCACGAGTGCTGCGGCTCACGAGTCCTGAACCGAACGCGAGTGGTGAAGC
>NZ_LOPV01000027.1 GCF_001469865.1 Haloferax profundi | reverse complement strand
TGCGTGAGCTGGAACGCTTCACCCAGACACGCACGGACAGGCACGCACCGGCAAATCCCGACGGATTGAGGCCCGTCGTGACACCCCGTGACTCTGACGCCTCAACTAAATCCAGCGCCTTCTGTCGAACCGAGTCAGGGACAGCAAGTTCGGATGAGAGTCGCGGGATGAAATCACGAGGGCGAACAGGCCGTGTTGGCAGCCCAAGTTCCGTATTCAACGTCTTGTACGCGTTCACGACCCTCTGGTTCTCCACACGCGCCAAGTCAGCAACCTCCTGGAGTGTTCGTAGGAGTCCGTTGCACCGACAAACACCGTAGATGCTCGCTGCTGCAATCGACTCGACGGACCGCCCTCGAAGGAGGTCTTCGTTCTGGGCACTACGGAAGAGTCGGCATGCTTGGTCACGAATTGACTCAGAGAATCCGAGAGCGCCTGCAATCCGACGTACTTCGCCCAATCCGAGAGCTAGATTCCGTTCAGCTTTCGACTGGAATCGCCCACGGGACTGTTCACGGCGCATCCGAGAAACCTGCTGTCGTTTCTTCCCGGAGAGCGTTCGCCCTGCGGCGTCTCGCTTGTAGCCTATCTCAGATGAGAGCCCGCGGTCATGCCGAGTCGGCGTCAGGGGAGCGCCAGTTCTCCGTTGACTCTCCTCGTCTCTCTCAGTGATTCGCCACTCTGGACCGTGGTCGATTTGATACTCGTCGATGATGAGTCCACACTCCTCGCAAAGAGTTTCGAGCGTGTTCGTTCTCACATAGCCGCCGCAATCTGGACAGGATTTGTTTGTGTTAGCCGGTACATGCTCGTCGAAGCCGCTCTCGTAGATATCTCTCGTTGCCATTGGTCATCAGCGAGGTATTCTTTCTGCGCCCCGCACCCCTTTGGGGCAAAAACAACTCACGGAGATCGAAGACCCAGACAGGAAATTTCGACAGACATCTCAGCAACGCGAACGGCGCGTATATTGACACCAACCGAATGGATACCGTTGCCGACGTCTAGGCTCTATGTCCGTAGGATTGTCTGTCTGGTCCTACGGTGCGGAAAACTCCCAACGGACAGAAACCAGCCAATCGCGTGCCAACGACAGCCCCAATCCCCTGCCCCCCGGGGCTGTCGACGTGAACGGCGAACCCTCAACTATCCCTTTCCATGGGTTTGTGCAGAGAGGCTACCAAAGCAGAGCAAGGAAGTCACTCATCTCTTCTGTGACCGATACGGACTGTCGAGGTCCGAAACGAGAATGGCAGGCCAACACGAGATGTTGACCGTACCAGTGGTGTGCCCCTGATAACGGCAAGTGTCAATAGTATCTAATTAGTAAAAGAGTTCTCATCAACTGCTACAATTTGATTCTGCGTCCGGTCAGTTGGGAAT
>NZ_LOPV01000026.1 GCF_001469865.1 Haloferax profundi | reverse complement strand
TCGCGTCTGCCACTGTCTACACACGCCCAACACGGGAAGTCGTCATCCAAGATCTCGCAGTCGCAATCATCAGGAGTCGCATCGTCTTCTATCCCGGTTTCCGGTTGTTCGTTAGTGATCACACCTCCATCTGCGACCATCTGCATTTGCTCAACGGCATCGATGATTGGACGACGAATCGCAACTGCGACCCGGTGTTTGCACGGTCCAGCGTACTTCTTGTCCGCTGGGCACTCGCACGATATTGGTAGGCCGTCGACGATTCGTACGTTGTATTCGTGGTTCTTGGGATCGGCATGGCTCGCGTTGCGGACAAGCACATTGCCGTCGAATAACGAGAATTCGAAGGCCTCGTACTGGGCTCGTTTCAGGACACGCTTCGTTGGGTCGAGTCTTGCTAGTAGGGATTCAGACATGGTGTTTTTCGAAGCGCTCAGAGGAGAGCGCCTCGCCCATCGAGGCGCTAAGAAAGTGAAGTTATTGAGCAAGTGGGGACCTCACTACGCCGAATCAGGACGGTTCCAACTATCTTGAGACGTTATGTCACTCGTTGGAACACGGAAGCGACACTCGAACGACCGTCCCGTGTGGTTCTCTATCCTCGAATTCGATCGAACTGCCCGCTCGACCGGTAATCCAACTTGCGAGCCACAAGCCAATCCCATCGGTATGATATAATGAATCGGGGAGACTATCGGCAGTCACGAGTTCTCGCTCGATCTCAGGAATACCGGGTCCTCGGTCTGCAATTGAAATCGTTGCGGTTTGCTCAGTCGATGTGACGTCAATCTCGACCGTTGGTTCGTCTTGGTCGGTGTGTACGATTGCATTTTCAATGAGCTCTCGAAGGGCGTGCTCAATTTGGCCTGTAACAGTGACTGAAACATGATCTGGTGCCGTGACTGAGATTGACGCTTCTGGATACTCAGCGCGGACGCTAGCTACAGCGGAGTCAACAAGTCGCGAAACTTGCAACGAGCGGGCTTCCGGCGGGTCAGAGAATAATTCGGCGATAGTCCGTTCTTTTTCAGCAAGTGCCATGAGCTGCTCTCCAGTCGATTGGATTTTCGCAGCTGACTCTGCGAGATTACCATCAAGTTGGCCCTCCAGTCGGTCGGCATGGCCAAGAATGATGTTCATGTCGTTCCGAAGGTTATGACGAAGCACACGGTCCAAGACAGCTACTTGCTGGTCACGCTCAATGCGGTCTGTAATGTCTGTCTGGACTGCAATGAACCCCGTTACATCACCATCTTCGTCCGTGAGTGGCGAAATAGTCTGGTGGGCATGGTACAACCGACCATCACTGTCTTTGTCGACGATCCGTTCTTCGAAGGCATTTCCAGCCGTAATCTCGTCCCAAAGACGTTCAAAGTACTCTGGAGGCATCTTCCCGGAGTTCAGAATCGCCGGTGTGTTGCCAACTGCATCATCAACTGAATACCCGGTTAGTGCTTCGAATCTTTCGTTGACATATTGAATCTCTCCATCCACATCGGTAATGTAGATTGCGTGGCCAGAGCTCTCAACAGCTCGCTTGAACTGTCGAAGTTGTTTCTCCGCCTGTTTTCGCTCTGTGACATCGGCCTGAAATCCAATATAATGCGAAACATCACCGCTGGAGTCCGTCACAGGTGCGAGCGTCACCCGATTCCAAAACTGTGTGCCGTCTTTGCGGTAGTTCCGAAGCTCGACGGTCACAGTGTCATGTTCATCGATTGCGTCCCGAATTGAGGCAACCGTTTCTGGGTCGGTCTCTGGGCCCTGCAAAAATCGGCAGTTGCGACCCAGTGAGTCTGCTTCACTGTATCCAGTAAGGTCTTCGAACGCGTCATTGACGTAGATGAGTGGCTCGTCATCCTGGTCCATATCTGCAAGGGTCACGCCAACGGGTGCGTTGTCGATTGCTCGCCGAAGGAGTTTGATACTCTGTTGCTGGTCGTGCTCGTCGGTGATATCTCGAATTGCCCCTCGGAATTTTACAATCGTCCCATCAGCGTACACCGGTTCACCGACAGACCGTACCCACCGCTTCCGACCTGTCGCTGTTCGAATACGCGCTTCGATATCGTACGGTTCCCCATTGTCTGCAGCGCGTTCAATCGCCTTGATGACAGTCTGTCGGTCTGCAGGGTGGTAGAATGAAAGTGCTTTATCCACAGTCGGCTGGTACTCGTCACTGACGTCGTGGATCTTCCGTGTGCCACGTGTCCAGCGAAGTTCCCCTTCTTCGAGGTCTGCTTCCCACCCACCAGTTTCAGCTAGTGCCTCAGTGTGACGAAGAAGCGCCTTTCGGCGCTCTGTCTCTCCATCAAAAGGTGACTCGTCAGTCTCTTCCGCTGAGACGGCGGCTTGGCCAATAAGGACCAACAGAATCCCGTCGTCGTCGGGGAGCATCCACCCACTGCAGTCCGGGCAATCACTGCCTCGGCGCTCAATCGGCACTGGGGATTGTGTTTCTATGACAGAGTTGAGTGCTTGTCGCGTTATCTCAAACCGGCTCAACACAACATCAACGACGTCTTGATTGAGTGCTTCCTCTTCGTCTATCCCGAGTATAGCTGCTGCACCCGGACTCATTGATTGGCAGACGAGATCGGAATTAAATGTTATCGTGGCTTCAATGCGGGAACCAGATGTACCCTGCACTGTCTTTTCCTCGTCAGATGAACCTCTCACTCAAATCCGCCTGTGAATAATGCCGCCGAGATTGCCAACCATTTGCTCGATCAAATTATTCATTGTGGCTAATGTGTTGGTTGGGTTATTTAAATAAGCATGTCCCCGTGTCTTCACGATTTTTGAATCATTGTCAGTGCAATGTGGAGGTTGTGGCTGCGCGCACAGCGTCGGCGACGTCGTTGCCGGCGCGAGCACGGAGCGGTGGGTGGGGAGGAGGGGCCGGGAGAGTGGAGTCACAAAAAGAAAACAGCCGCTTACGACGCCTACTCAGCCCACCACGCCTCGCGCTCTGGGAACGACAGCTCCGACCATCCCGTCGCAGCCACCGAGACACGCCCGCCGTACCAACTCTTTGCGACGTTCCGCATCGTCACCCGCTCGCCTTCTCTCACAACCGATTGATCCGACTTGGTCCAGACAGTGAACTTTGTTTTCCCAGTCTCGTCCTCGATGAGTCCCACCTGCTGAATCGCCGAATTCGACGACTCCCAGAGCTGGGTCACCGTTCCAGAGATAGACACCTCTCGACGACTGACCTCGCTGACCGCCGCAATCGGAATCACCCGTCCCGGAGCCTGCTGCAACTCTTCGAACACTCCGACCACCGCACTCATCATCGACTTTCCATCTGCGACCTCTTCGGCCAACCGCCGGCTGATCGCCGAGCGCGACCATCCATCGAGTTTCGTCTGTAATCGCGCTGCCTCCCGGTTCACTTCACCCAATTCTTCAACTGAGAGTTGCTCACGCGGGTCTGCCTCATCGGGGTCGGCCCACCGATTCACACA
>NZ_LOPV01000025.1 GCF_001469865.1 Haloferax profundi | reverse complement strand
ACGAAGTGAACGCGTCGTCTGACCGAGTTCAAATCGGGGAGAGCGGACTTTTCTACGACGTCGTCTCTCGAGAGTGTTCACTCGCGTCTGCCCCAGATGCGTTTGTCTTCGACGAGGTCGACTCCCATCGGCCCCTCGACGAGAATCTGACACGAGAGCCGCGGGTACCCGAACCTCGCTGCCAATCGGTCGTGCCAGTGCGTCGGTGAGGTCTCCCCTTCGACGACCCGCACACCGCAGGTCGCACAGAGGCCACGACCACCGCAGTTCGCCCGTTCGGTCAGGCTGGTGTACGGCGAGAGGCCCGCATCGAGAAGAACGTCTCGCAGGATACGACCACGTTCGACGTCGAGGTCGACGACACCATCGTCGGTTCGAACCCTGACGACGACTGTCTCGGCCGCACCGTCTGTCGTGTCGCTCTCGGATTCGGTGGCGGCCGACGTGGATCCACTCTCGACGTCGTCACGCTCGTCTCCCGACGCATCGGGACTCTTCATGTCTCGACAGAGTGTTCGAGCGCCACGGGCATGTACTCTCGCCAGTTCGCTCCTCTCGGAGCGGACGCTCGTCACCGCTCGGAACACGTCTGTCACGCTGGGATTGGTATGTAGACTCAATACCTGAAAATATCAGTAATACAACCGCTTATGCTGGACGACTACGTACGCAGAACCATGACTGCCCTCTCTGCGACACCCGTGCTGGTGAACGTACGCACCGAAATGAACGACCACGGGACGATGACCGTCGAACTCCACGAGACGCACGAGACACGCCACCTCGTCGAGTACGAGTCCGAACGAATTCGCGATACGCTCGCGTCACTCCCGGCCGGCGCCCG
>NZ_LOPV01000024.1 GCF_001469865.1 Haloferax profundi | reverse complement strand
GTCGTGAATCGATGGCGACCGAAGTGACTCGTGACCGCACGATACTCGTCAGTCTCAGCGTATTCTGGATGAAAGGCGTCCTTCCAGATCTGATTGACTCCCTTCGTCGTGAGCTTGGTGTGACTCTTCTTCGAGAGGAATACCCACGGTTCGCCATTGTCCGGACGTGCGAAGAGATAGCGGTCGAGGGTAGCGCGTGTCTCTGAATCGAGTGGAAGAAGTCGTGGGCGCACAGACTTGTTCCCTCGTCGATCATCCCGGGATGGTATGTAGACAAGATTCTGGCGGGAGCTCAATTCGGGATGAGTTGCAAGTTCGGAATATTCGGTGCTCGAATCAGCATCGTTCATGTGGATATCCTCAAGTCGAAGATTGGCTACTTCCCCTGCTCTGAGTCCCAACTTCATCTGCAGGAGAATGATTGCTCGCGCACGGAGGTTCGTAACTGACATCACCATCTCACGGAGCTCCTCGGGCGAGATCTTTCGATGCTCTTTCTCTTTTTCTACCTTCAAAGATTCGAGGCGGATTCCACGGATCACCTGACCCGTGGAGGAATGCGGACAACAGTCCATATAAATATTATTAAGTAACCATACACTCTCTTTGAAGATAGAGTGGACGACTACCTGAGACGCACAGCTATTACTCGCCTCTCCGTGAGCAACGAACAAGCTGACTTGCTCGAAGCCACGATTTGCGACTGGCAACACGGAGCCACTCTCGCATCCCACATCGGATGGCAAGCAGATGAGGACTCAAAATATGGTCTCCAGAAACTCTCCTACGACGACATACGCGAGGCAACTCGTCTCGGGAGTCAACACGCGATACTCGCCACTCACCAAGCCGCAAGCGCACTCACAGGCGTCAGAGAACTCCAAAACAACGGCCGCAAAGTCTCCTGCCCAGAGTTCACGAGTCCAACGATCAAATACGACGCGAACACGCTGACGCTCTTTGAAGACAACACCGTCTCGCTTACCACCATCAAGAATCGAGTTCGGTGTGAACTCGTTCTTCCAGAAGACGACGACGGCTACCAGTACCAATTCCTGAACGACGACGAATGGAGTGTCACCGAAAGCACGCTCACCGCCCGTGACGGCGACTACTTCTTACACCTCGGGTTTCGCAAACCGAATCCATTCGATAAAGACGAGTCTCCTGCCGAGGACAGAACAGTTCTCGGAGTAGACCTCGGCATCGAACACCTCGCCGTCACCAGCACCGCTCACTTCGAGTCCGGGAAGAAATTGGTTCACGATCACGAGCAATTCGAGCACGTCCGGGGTAGACTCCAACAGGCTGGAACGCAGTCGGCTCACCGCACACTCGTTGGTCGAGACGACCGCGAAGAACGATACTCGCGGGACAAACTCCACAGGGTCTCGAACGCGATTGTCGAAGAAGCCATCGAACACGAGTGTTCGCACATCGTGTTCGAGGACCTATCGTACATTCGTGACCGAATGCCGAACGCGAAGAAGTTCCACCAGTGGGCACACCGGAAGCTCATCTCGTTCGTGAGGTACAAAGCAGAAGCACTCGGCATTCGCATCGAGTTCGTGGATGCGGCGTACACGAGTCA
>NZ_LOPV01000023.1 GCF_001469865.1 Haloferax profundi | reverse complement strand
GGTCGCGTTCGAACGTCTGGCGGGTCGTCGCACTTCACGGACGCCGTGTCCCAACACCCGACCTGTCCGTCTCGACGGCCAACTAACGGACGAGAACGGTCACGACGAACCGCCGGGGCTATATCCTTCGCCCGTGTCCCGCAGTCCAATGACTGTCGTCGCCGAAATTGCCGTTCGATTCCGTGACCACGACTCCTTCGGGCACGTCAACAACGCCGTCTACGCGACGTACTGTGAGCAAGCGCGTGTCGAGTACTTCGAGTCGGTACTCGACGTTCCTCTCCCCGAACTCGACATCGTCGTCGCGCACCTCGAACTCGACTACCGAGCACCCATCGAGGGTATCGGAACCGTCGAAGTCGAAGTCGAGGCGGGCGAACCCGGTGGGAAGAGTTTCCCACTCTTCTACGAACTCTCCTACGAGGGTGACGTCGTCGCAACCGGAAAGACGATTCAAGTCGCGATGGACGAGTCCGGAACACCGACTCGCGTCCCAGACTCGTGGCGTGAAGCGATAGCGAACCAGTCCGAGTAGGGAACGTTCCAGAGCAGGCACTCCCGTCCGTCTTCTTCGTGAGTGAGCGACGGGTTCGGCCACCCCACCCGACGCGAACCAGATTCGAGTGACGACGCCGAGACAGCGAGATTAAGTAGTCTGCAAATAATCTCTGGGTATGCCCCAGGGAACACTCAAACAAACACGACAGTCTGCTGACGAGGCAGCGGACTCACTTGCGCGGGCGGGCGAACGTGTCTTGCACATCGGTCGCGACCGGCCAATCCGCATCAGCGCCGGCCATCGCCTCCTCCACCACGACGGCAAGTGTAGTCGCCCACACGGCCACAACTACGAAATCGCGGTCCGTGTCGTCGGCGAACTCACCGACGAGGGTTGGGTCGTGGACAAAGGCGTCGTGACCGACGTCATCGACGAGTGGGACCACCGATTCCTCGTCGAAGACGGCGACCCACTCGTCGACGCGTTCGAGTTGTCGGGTGACGCCGACGGGATGGTCGTCCTCGACGCGCCACCGACGGCCGAGGTGATGGCCGTCGTCCTCGAAGCGAAACTCGAAACAGCGCTTCCCGACACCGTCTCCGATATCTCGGTCGAAGTCAGCGAGACGGCGGAACTCTGTGCAGGATTCTGATGCCAGTCTCCGATTCGGTTTCGCGACCCGACACCGACGCCGACGGGGACCGACTCCCTATCAACGAACTGTTCGCGTCGCTGCAAGGCGAGGGAAAACTCGCCGGCGTCCCGAGTACGTTCGTCAGGACGAGTGGGTGCAACCTCCGGTGTTGGTTCTGTGACTCGTACCACACCTCGTGGGAACCGACCCACGCGTGGATGGGTGTCGAAGAAGTCGTCGCCGAAGTCGACGCACTCGCACCCGAACACGTCGTCGTCACCGGCGGCGAACCCCTCGTCCACGACGAGACGGCGACGCTCCTGTCCGAACTCGCCGACGAGTACCACCTCACCGTCGAGACGAACGGGACGCTCGAAACCGACGCCCCAGTCGACTTAGCGAGCATCAGCCCCAAACTCGCGTCATCGACACCGACCCCGGAAAATGCGCCGACAGACACTGACCCCGGTGTCTGGACGGACAAACACGAGTCGGCCCGCATCGACCTCGATTCGCTCGCCTCGCTGGTCGACCACGCCGACGACTTCCAGTTGAAGTTCGTCGTCACCGGCCGTGACGACCTGCCCGAAATCGAATCACTGGTCGACGACATACGCGGCGTGACGAGTCGTGAGGTCCGTGACAGCGACGTGCTTCTCATGCCCGAAGGGCAGACCCGCGACGCCCTCGCTCGAACCCGAACCGACGTTGCCGACCTCGCGGCCGAGTTCGGGTATCGCTACACGCCTCGCCTGCACGTCGACCTCTGGAACGACGCACCCGAAACCTGAGTATCCCTGACTGAACTCTCACCCATCACGATGACCGACGAGACATCTACAAACGACGAATCTACTGACGACGCACCTACCGACGCATCTTCCGACGACACCGCACCCGACGAGAGACGCGCCGTCGTCCTCCTCTCCGGCGGTATGGACAGTGCGACGACTGCCTTCGAAGCGAAGGAGCGTGGCTACGAGATATACGCACTCCACACCTCCTACGGCCAGAAGACCGAGTCGAAAGAGTACGAGTGCGCCCGCGCCCTCGCCGACGAACTCGACGCCCGTGACTTCCTCCACATCGAGACGAGTCACCTGAAGCAAATCGGCGCGTCGTCGCTCACGGACGACTCGATGGCCGTCGAAGACGCCGACATGGACGCAGACGAGATTCCATCCTCGTACGTCCCCTTCCGGAACGCGAACCTCCTGTCGATGGCCGTCTCGTACGCCGAAGCCAACGACTGTGACGCCGTCTTCGTCGGCGCGCACTCGGAAGACTACTCGGGCTATCCCGACTGTCGGCCCGAGTTCTTCGAGGCGTTCGAGGCGATGGTCAAAGTCGGGACGAAGCCCGACACCCACATCTCGCTCGAAGTGCCGTTCGTCCACGACTCGAAGACCGATATCGCCCGACGCGGCCTCGAACTCGGTGTCCCGTTCGAACACACGTGGTCGTGCTACCGCGCCGAGGAACCCGCCTGCGGCACCTGTGACTCGTGCGCGTTCCGGTTGCAGGCGTTCCAGAACCTCGGCGAACGTGACCCGATTCCGTACGCGGAGCGACCCGACTACGTCGACGCCGAATAGGATGCGACGCCGAATAGAATGACGCCGCCGGATAGAATGACGCCGCCGGATAGAATGACGCCGCCGGATAGAATGACTCGGACGGTGTGCCGACTCACGCGGCGCGCCGCCGGCCTGCTTTATCTCACTTCTGACCGAACCGTCGGCTATGAGCGACGACAAGCGCCGGACTGCCGCCCACTTCGGTGACGCCGCCGAGTCGTACTTCGAGAGCGAGGTTCACCGTCTCGGTGACGACCGGGAGACACTCGCGGCGTGGTGTCGCGATGCGACCCGCGCACTTGACATCGCGACGGGTGCTGGCCACACAGCAGGTGCAATCGACGAAGCGGGTGTCCCGAGCGTCGTCGCCACCGACGCGGCACCACAGATGGTCGCCACCGCGGTCCGCGAGTACCCCGTCACCGGCGTCGTCGCCGACGCCGAGCGTCTCCCGTTCGCGGACGAGTCGTTCGACGCTGCGGCGTGCCGAATCGCCGCCCACCACTTCCCCGACCCGGAGGCGTTCGTCGCCGAAGTCGCCCGCGTCCTCGAACCCGGCGGCGTCCTCGCGTTCGAAGACAACGTCGCGCCCGACGACGACGAACTCGCGGCGTTCCTCAACGGGGTCGAACGCCTCCGCGACCCGACGCACGTCGAACTGTATCCAGTCTCGCAGTGGCGCGCGTGGTTCGAAGACGCCGGTCTCTCGGTCGAAACAGTCGAAACCGCGAAACTCACGCTCGAATTCGACCCGTGGACCGAGCGAACCGGCGTCTCTCCCGCCGACCGGGCGGAACTCGAACGTCGCTTCCGGGAGGCACCGCCCGCGGCGAAGGAGGTGTTCGAAGTCGAGTTCGACGACGGGTCCGACGACGAGGCC